>NZ_JBQHTS010000002.1:0-187718 GCF_052065595.1 Collinsella sp. HCP28S3_E12 | reverse complement strand
GTCGCGCGGGACCGACAACGCCTTCGCCGCCGACTCGGAGCCGTGGCCTCGCTCGAAGAGCCCGATCGCCGCCTTCCTGGCCTCGATGTCGTGCTTCACCCTCAAGTCGACACGCATAAAAAGCCTCCCATTTCTCATGTCCAAGAAATGGGAGGCAGTTCAATTTGGGACGGGGCTTTTTTAGCTACCCTTCAGCTGGCAGCGAATCACCCGGGGCCGGAATAAAACTCAACCGATTTGTAGGGTTAGCTAAAATAGCCCCGTCCCAAATTAGCTACCCAACCCATACCTGACGCGGTCGCAACACGGACCTCGTCCAAAATGAGCTATTTTTTGACTTTGACCTTTTGTATGGTGCAGTGCCCAATGCCCGTAAGGCGGACGATCTGTTTAATCGAAAAGCCCTCGCTCTTCAAAGTACGAATGCAGGCATCGCGCGCCCCCTTTGGCAAAGCCTTAAGGTGATGAGGCTCGTACGGCTTAAGAAGCGCCTGCGCAAACTCCAGCGCATCTGTGTCGCTCACATGAGCGCCGTCACGGAAGCAATAGCGATTGGGCTCACCCGAGGTGCTGAAGGCAAAAAATCTCTGAGAGTCACCGAGCAACCCGAGAACGCAATCCGTTTTACAGATACCCGGATATCCCATATACTCGCGAAAGCTGCTCCATCGATACAGCGAAGCGGTCCCAATCCTCGCCTTCGCGGGATTGTCGTGAATGTATCTCACGCAGTTGAGCAGCTGATCATCATCGAGGATCGGCACACTCTTAAATCGATCCTGGAAAACAGGCCCCTTCCTGCCTGTCTTTGAGTTGAAATACATGGCATACGCCGTCGTAATCGAATGCATGCAATCGCTCAGATGAACATGCTCGTCGTCAAGCAGAAGATGAATATGGTTATCCATAAGGCACCACGCGATGACATCCACTTTAAACTTCTGGCATTTCGAAGCAATCAGCCGAATCAGATAGAGCCGATCTTCGTCATCCTCAAATATGAGTTGGTCGGCACATCCCTTTTGGACGACATGGTAAAAACCATATACAGAGATTTCTCGCGCAGTCCGAGTCATACGCATCCCCTCCTCTACAGATAACAATTACGTTACCCGAGCCAGAGTAGAAAAAACGTACTGGGAGCTATAAATCGCGATGTTCGGCGAACGGTAGGTAGTAGCTAAAAAAGCCCCGTCCCAAATTAGCTACTTTTGGGCAAAAAGAAAGCCGGGCGGCCGCGGAAAAACGCGACTGCCCGGCGAAATACTTGAGGGTAGCTAAAAAAGCCCCGTCCCAAATGAGCTACTAGAGGAGGTCCAGGGAGAGCTGGGGAGCGTCGCCCCAGAGCTTTTCGAGGCGGTAGAACTCACGCGCCTCGGGAGTGAAGACGTGGACGACAACCGAACCGTAGTCCATGAGCATCCAGGTCTTCTGCTCGCGGCCCTCAATGGAAAACGGGTGCTCGCCGCAAGCCTCGGCGACCTTCTCCTCAATCTCGTCGACGATGGAATCAACCTGGCGGTTGTTGGTGCCGGTAGCAAGGACAAAGTAGTCGCACACATCGGAAAGCTCAGTCAGGTCGAGCACCTGAACGTCCTCGCCTTTCTTGTCGTAGGCGGCCTGCGCGGCAGCGCGGGCGACATCCTCGGCGGCGACACCGCTGGCGGAGAGCGTCGCGGCGGTGCGGTCGGACGTGGCCACGAAACTCTTGTGCTCCGCACCTTCAAGAATCTGCTCGTCGGTCATGGTCTCATCGGCCATGGAATACCTCTTTCTAGACGCACCCGAGCTAGCGCAGCTGGGCGTAATGGTTGTAAATCGTAATAGCCGTGGGATAAAGATAGCGCCCGGACTGGATCACATAGACCAGACCCTGCGCAAAACAGGAGAAGAACAACTCGTCGAGCGAGGACTTCCCCACCATCTTGCGCAGCGCATGGGCATAATCGCCGTGGCGGTTGGGTTCGATGGCATCGGCCACAAAGACCACCATATCGAGCGGCGTCATGTCGCAAGCGCCCACGGTGTGACGGTCGACAGCCTGAAAGACCGCCGGCGACAGCTCGGGAAAAAGCTGCGGAAGCTCATAGGCGGCAACCGGGCCATGCAAAAGCGGCGTCGCGGCAGACGGAGAGCCGGCAATCTTAATGCCGTAATGCAGAGCGCGCGTGACCAGCTCGTCGTCGGAGAGCACTTTGTCCCAGTCATGGATCAGGCCGGCGGCAGCGGCATCAAAGCGGTCGACACCGTATACCTCGGCTAGGTGCAGCGCCGTCTCGGCAACCCCGAGCGAATGCACGTAGCGCTTACGCTTATCCTTCATGCGCACATCGAGCAACTCGTGGATACGCGTCAAGAGCGCGCGCTCGTCGCCCTCAAACTGATCTTCTACCGACAACGTTTCCCCCCCCGTCAATCAAAATCGTCTTGCCCAAGATCGGCATACAGGCCGCGTTTACGGATATAGCCGAGCACGGACTCGCTCGTAAGATAGCGCACGCTCATGCCGCGGGCAACCCGCTTGCGAATGTTGGTCGAGCTAATTGCCAGCGCCGGAATCTGAATATAGCGCACATCGAATGGCAGCCCCGATTCCTTAATCCTCGCCCGGGCCGTATCGATGTCAAAGCCGGGACGCGTCGCAGCGATAAAGGTTGCCAGTTCGGCAATCTCGTGAGCATTGTGCCAGGTCACAATATCGATAATCGCATCGGCACCCGTAATAAAGTAAAGCTTCACCTGTGGCGGGTAAAACTCGCGAAGGGCACGCAGCGTATCGGCTGTATAGGTGACACCGGCACGATCGATCTCGAAGCGGCTTGCCAAAAAGGCCGGGTTCGCGGCAGTCGCGAGGACCGTCATGGCATAACGGTCCTCGGCAGGCGTCACCGGTTTGTCGAGCTTAAAGGCAGGAGAGCCGGCCGGCATAAAAAGCACGGCGTCCAAGTCGAGCGACTCGCGAGCCTGCTCGGCGGTAACCAAGTGCCCGTAATGAATCGGGTCAAAGGTGCCGCCCATAATGCCAAGCCGAAACTCGTGCCCATCCTTGATGGGCAGCTCAGGCAATCCGATTCCACCGCGCAGCGACATGGCCTACTCGCCCTCCGGGGTCTCAATAACGTCGACTTCGGTAGCGCCTTCGGAGCCCTCGGCGACATGAGCCACGTCCGCACCCTCGGCCGCTACGTCAATAACCTCAACGCCTGCATCCTCGAGCTCGTCCTCGAACTCCAAGAAGTCCTCGGCGCCCTCAAAGTCAAAGGCGCGCTGGCAAATGCGAACCTCGTCGCCCGCACGGCAGCCGGCCTTCTCGAGCGCATCGTCAACACCCATGCGCGCAAACTTATGCTGCAGGTAGATGACAGCTTCCTCGTTTTCCCAGTCGGTCTGGATAACCATGCGCTCGATGGCACGGCCGACCACACGGAAAGCACCGGGCTCTTCCTCAACAATGCGGAAGCGCTTCTCGCGCTGCAGACGGCGACGCTCCCACTCCTCATCGCGCAAATCGACCGGCTCATCAGAGACCGCAAGCTCCGCGCGAAGCTTAGCCACCTGCTCGCCCACGGCAAGCATCAGGGTGTTGAGGCCGGCACCCGTCACGGCAGAAACGGCAAAAAACATGTGGCCGTCGTCGAGCGCTGCACGCTTAAGGTCGGCAATCTTATCGGCCGTACCCGGCGCATCGCACTTGTTGGCGACAACGATCTGCGGGCGCTCCGAGAGCTCGGCACCATACTGCTCGAGTTCGCGGTTAATGATGCGATAGTCCTCGACCGGGTCGCGATCCTCAAAACCGCCCGTCATATCGACAACGTGCATGATCAAAGCAGTGCGCTCAATATGGCGCAGGAACTGGTGACCCAGGCCCTTGCCTTCACTCGCACCCTCGATGAGACCCGGTACGTCGGCGACGACGTAAGAATATTCGCCGGCACGCACCATGCCCAAGTTGGGCACAAGCGTGGTAAACGGGTAGTCGGCGATCTTGGGACGGGCGGCGCTCATACGCGCAATGAGCGAGGACTTGCCCACCGAGGGAAAGCCCACGAGCGCGGCATCGGCCATAAGTTTCATCTCGAGCTCGATCCAGTGCTCCTCGGCAGGCTCACCCAGCTGGGCAAACGCGGGCGCGCGGCGCACCGACGTCACAAAGTGGGTGTTGCCCAGACCGCCGGCCCCACCGGGCGCCACGACAACGCGCTCGCCATCGTGCACCAGGTCGGCAATCTCGAACATCGGGGTCTGCGTCTCGGGATCGAGCTCGCGGACTACGGTGCCCATGGGAACTTTCAAAATCAGGTCCTCGCCGCTCTTGCCATTGCGACGGGCGCCCTGGCCGTGCGTGCCGCGCTCGGCACGGAAGTGATGCTTAAAGCGGTAATCGATCAGCGAAGACAGCTGAGCATCGGCCTGGATGACGACATTGCCGCCACGACCGCCGTCGCCGCCATCAGGGCCGCCCTTGGGAACAAATGCCTCGCGCCTAAACGACATGCATCCGGCTCCGCCGTCGCCGCCGCAAACGTTAATGCGGCTGATATCGGTGAACTGTGACAACAGAATCGCCTCCTACAAAAAAGAGGGAGACCCTTGAATCCTAAAACTCAAGTGCCTCCCACATATGTGCTCTATGAAGGGTGAATTACGCGTTCGCGAGCGGGCGTACGCTGACCCTGTGCTTGATACCCTTGTGGAACTCAACGGTACCGTCGACCAGCGCGAACAGCGTGTCGTCCTTGCCACGGCCAACGTTCGCACCCGGGTGGATGTGCGTGCCATGCTGACGGACGAGAATCGTGCCCGTGGTTACCGTCTGGCCGGCGAAGCGCTTCGTGCCAAGGCGCTGACCGCGGGAGTCACGGCCATTACGGGAGGAACCGAGTCCTTTTTTGTGTGCCATTGTGTATACCTACTCTTTCGTTACGAGTGTAATCTACTCGGCGACGGGAGCCTCGGCAACAGCCTCAGCCTCTGCCTTGACAGCCTTCTTGGCGCGGGAGGTAGCCTGAACCTTCACGATCTTCAGCTTGGTGAGCTGCTGACGGTGACCCTTCAGACGACGATAGCGCTTACGCTTGTGGAACTTGAAGACCAGCTGCTTCTCGCCCTTGAACTGCTCAACGATCTGAGCGGTAACCTTGGCCTTGGCCAGCTTGTCGGGATCGGTGACGATCTTCTTACCATCGTTGAGGAAGATGACCGGCAGGGTGACCTTGTCGCCCTCATTGCCCTCGATCTTCTCGACGGTGATGACATCGTCGGTGGCGACCTTGTACTGCTTGCCGCCCGTGTTAACGATTGCGTACATGTTTACTTGCCCTTCATGCATCAGTTAGTGCAACAGCCGAATATAGTAGCAGGCGATAATACCCCCGTCAACGAGTATGTGGAGCAAATCCACAAGTTCGCACAGGTATGGGGCTGACGAGTCGGCCCTCGTCGTCTTCGCATGCTTGATTCTGACGCTCGACATCGTAGGAGCAGATGGTCACGAGGTCTTGCATACCGGTGGAAACAATAGGTGCATCGACGCCCGGGGTCAAGCCCTGCAACAAAACATCAGCAGCAGAAAGCAAAATTTCCGGACGCATGGAGCCCTCGTTGTCGGCATGGGTGTCGAGTATGAGCACCAGATGGTCCGGGCGCTCCCCCGCCTTAAGCTCGTAGCCCACGAGCGTATGGTCCAAGTCCAGGCGCTTGCTCTTTTTGCCGCGCGCATAGTCGATGCCGTGGGCCGCGCGCAACGTGTCGATTGCGCGACGCACCTCGTCGACAGCGACCGGCGCCTCAGGGTCCAGGTGCAGGTCGATACGGTACGACAGGCGCGTGAGCTGCGCCGTCAGCGCCGGCGTGCGCACGTCGATGTAGGCGGCCTCGATGGGCGCCAAATCAGCCGGAGATGCCGCGGCCAGGCGCCCAAAGGCCTCGTCGAGCGCGACGAACTCAGTCATAAACAGGTCATACCACTCGCAGGTCGACGACGTGCCCACGGGCAGCGCCGACGAAAAGCCCACACGCATATGCGGCGAGAAACCCTGCGTCACAGCATAGGGCAGCCCCGCGCGACGCACGATACGCTCAATGGTATGGATTAGTTCCAAATGGCCCAGGTACTTGAGACGATCGCGCTTGCCGTAGCGAACGCGAAGCCTAAAGAGCGTGGGGTTGTCGGTCAAGCGCTCACTCATGCGCGATCACCCACCAATACGTTCTTGGCGTGGAGCGTGGGGCAGATTCCGCAGCCGGTGCACGACGTGCGGGTGCAGTCGGGCGTCGTGACACCCTCCAGCGAGCGACGGTATTCGCGCTCGAGGAAGCCGCGCGAGCAACCGGGGCTCACGTGCTCCCAGGGCAGGTGCCAGTCCAGCTCGTAGGGCAGGTGCACGAGCTCGTTGAGGTCGATGCCGTTTTTGGCCGCGGCCTCCTTCCAGTTATCGAGCGAGAAATGCTCCACCCAGGCGTCAAAACGCGAACCGGCACGCCAGGCATCGATGATGACAGGCGTCATGTCGCGGCCTGCACGAGACAGCGCCGCCTCGATAAGCGAGGTCTCGGCATCGTGGTAGTGCACGCGGACCGCACGGTTGCGAACGCTCGTAATGAGGAGCTTCTGGCGGCGTTTGACATCGTCGTAATCGAGCTGCGGGCACCACTGGAAAGGCGTGGCGGCCTTGGGAATAAACACCGACACCGAGATGGACACCGAGATGGAGCCGCGGCGCGCCTTGGGTACCACGGAGCGGCCGAGCTCGAGCACATGGTCGGCCAGGTTGGCGATGGCCACGATATCCTCATCGCGCTCACCGGGAAGACCCATCATAAAGTAGAGCTTCATGCGGTTCCAGCCGGCCTCGAAGGCCGCCTTGGCCGCGCGGTCCACGTCCTCCTCGGTCACGTTCTTGTTGATGATGTCGCGCATACGCTGACTGCCGGCCTCGGGGGCAAACGTCAGGCCGCCCTTCTTTTCTCCGGCGACCGACTCGGCCATATCCACGCCAAACGAATCCAGGCGCTGCGAGGGAATGGACACGCGAATGCCCGTATCTTCCAGGCGGCGGTTAAGGCGACCGAGCACGTCGCGGATGCAGGAGTGATCGGTGGTCGAAAGCGAGGTAAGCGACACCTCGTCATAGCCGGTCTTTTCCAGGCCCTGGATCACCGAGGACACGATCTGGTCTGCCGAGCGCTCGCGCACCGGGCGATACGTCATGCCGGCCTGGCAAAAACGGCAACCGCGAGCGCAGCCGCGCAGGATCTCGATAGACAGGCGATCGTGAACGAGCTGCGCATAGGGCACGCACGACTGCGACAACGGATTGGTAGCGCCAAAGTCCTCGACGACGCGCTTGTAGACCACCGGCGGGACGTCCTTACCCTCACACGGCACGGTGTAGCCGTGCGGTGAGCAGGGTTCGTCATAGCGCACCTCGTACAGCGACGGCACGTAGGTACCGGAGACGGTCGCGAGCCGCTCGACAATCTGGGCGCGCGGGACGCCCTCGTCACGCAGGCGGCGATGCAGGTGGCAGATCTCGAGCAGCGACTCCTCACCCTCGCCAATCAGGATGGCATCAAAGAAGGCCGCATACGGCTCGGGGTTATAAACCGAAGGTCCGCCGGCGACGACGATGGGATCGTCCTCGGTGCGGTCGGCCGCCAGCAGCGGAATGCCGGCGAGGTCGAGCGCCTCGAGAAAGTTTGTCACGGCCATCTCGTGCGGAACGTGCATACCGACGATATCAAACGAGGCCACGGGCGCTGCGCCCTCGAGCGACAGCAGCGGGATACCGGCCTCGCGCATGGCATCGCCCATATCGGGCCACGGCACATAACCGCGCTCACAGGAGATGCCCTCGGCCTGGTTAAGGATGTTGTACAGGATGGCGATACCCTGGTTGGGCAGGCCGACCTCGTACACGTCCGGGTAAATCATGCAGCAACGATAGTCGGCATCGGCCTTGGAGAGCGTACCCCACTCGTGGTCGATATAGCGACTCGGCTTTTCGACCTTCGCGAGCAGCGGCTCGATCAAATGAAAACAGTCTTGGTATGGAACGCGCAAAAGAAACCCCTAAGCAGCGAGATCGGATGCATCCTCAAAAGGATTCATGGGACGGGTAGCGCCGACAACCGTGGTCACCAGGTCGCGGACGCGCGAGAACGTGGCGGCAACCACCTCGTTGGCACGGCTGTAGTCGATATCGCGCTCGTAGAGAGACACGAGCGCACGGCCCATGCCATAGGTGCCGACGGCGGCGGAGAGTGCCTTGACGGCAAAGCCGATATGCGGCGTCTGCTTTACCAAGGCGCGAGTGACGGCGCGCATTACCAAGCCGCCGGCAAGCACGCCCGCGACCTCGTAGCCGCGCTCGGGCTTAATGCCGCGTCCAAAGATGGCCGCAAGCTCAAAGAGCATGCCCACCTGTGCCAGCGCCATAACGGGATAATCGGCCCCCGGCAAAAACACCAGCGCGCCCGTCGCCATATTGGTAAGCGCGCACGAGGTGATGATGCGGTTGGCGGCGGCGATGCGCATAAAGGCAAAGTTCGCCGCAAAGGCCGTCTCCTTTTCCGTACGGTCCAGGATCCAGCGGGCGAGTGTCTCGAGCAGATACGTCTTATCGGTGGCCGCTACCACGCCGAGCATGGGCGTGGACTCCTGGATAAAAGGCACCTCGACAGCGGACTCGGCAAGCACGCACACGGGCGCGCCGGCGATCACAAGCTCCTGTACAGCACTCTCAAGGCGCTCAGATCCGCACGAAAGCACCAGCACCACGTCGGTATCGGTCTTGGGGACGATTCGCTCCTCACCCAGGCGCTCAACGCGGACAATACCCGACGTCGTCTGCGGCACAAAGGCATCGCGCACCGTCTCGACCAAAAAACGCGAGGCGGTCGAATCCAGGTAGACCGAAACGCGCACCGGCGTATCGGAATCCCTCTTGGTGGTCGCGCCCATTTTAAAAGCGCGAGTCAGCTTTTCCACGGGAATCTTCATGGCAAACCCCTCCAGCGGTTACGCGGCGCCCGAACGATGCCGCCATATGGATTGTACGATACCCACCGTCAACAACTGGATCATCATCGACGACGAACCAAAGCTAATGAACGGCAGCGGAATACCGGTAATCGGCATCATGCCAATGCACATGCCGATGTTCTCGAACGTCTGGAATGCCCACATGCCGACAATACCCACGCATGACAAGCGTAGAAACAGAGACTCGCACTTAAAGGCGACGCGGATCGTCGAGAAGATGAGCAGCACGTACAGGCACAGCAACAAAAAGGAACCGCAGAAGCCGAACGTCTCTGACAAAAAGGCGAAGACGAAGTCGGTGTGGAACTCGGGCAGGAAGCCGCCGGCCGACTGCGTCGCATGCCCCAGCCCCTTACCAAAGAAACCGCCCGAGCCGACCGCGATCAACGACTGCTGCAGGTTATACGCATCGTCCGAATCGGCGTTGTCGGGGTCGATGAAGACCGTCAGACGATTCATCTGGTACTGCTTAATGAGCACATCGTGACCGAGCAGCGAATCGAAGACCGAATCGAGCGCCAGGACGAGCGCCACCAAACCCACGAGCAGAGCCAAAGTCGACAGCACCCATTCGCGGCGCGCACCGCTCATGCAGATGACGATGGCGCCCGACACCAGCACGACCAGACCCGAGCCCAAATCGCCCATGGCGACGACGGCCAAAAACGGAACGGACAGCATGCCGCAGAGCTTAATGTAGTCGCGAGCGGTATCGATGCGCCCGTTGTACTGCGAGCCAAGCGTGGCCATAAAGAAGATGGTGATGAGCTTGGCAAGCTCAACGGGCTGGAATGTTAAACCGATACCGGGAATCTTGATCCAACCCGTCATTCCCAAGCCGCCCGTGTAGGACAGGCCCGGAATCTTAGGCGAGAAGATCACGATGAGATCGATGACGAGCAGGGCCGTCGAAAAGTTGGAAATGCCGCGCAGGTCGGTGCGCCAGACGAGCACCGCCAGCACCGCGCCAATACCGATACCCAGCAGGTGACGCGAGAACGAGGCATCGGCTTTAAACTGCGAGGCGGACCAGATAATAATGGCGCCATAGGTGACGAGCGCCACGGTCGCCAACAGCACGCCGACGTGCACCTTTTGGCGAAACGTTCCGCGCGATGCGGAAATCTGCTTGTTAACGCGGTCCAGGCTGCTGCGAGAGCCGGTTTTGGTTGAGCGGAACAGGTCCGCCGGCGAAAAGTCCATCGCAACCTCCTATCGAACCGAGGAATCGCCCGTGGCCGTCGACGTGTCGGGCTCGTCATAAATCGCACCGAGGACATCGCGCACAACGTGCAGCGCGGTATCGGAGCCGCCACCGCCCTGTTCCAAGACAGTGGCGATCACGTACTTGGGGTCATCGGCCGGCGCGTAGGCGCAAAACCACGCGTAATCGTCCTCGCCGCTCTTCTCGCCCGTGCCGGACTTGCCGTAGACCGTAGGGGTCAGGGAGTTAAAGTGCGCGGCGGTCGAAGTCGACGCCGAGTAAATCACATCGTGCATGCCGTTGCGGACCAGCGCAAGATCGGCATCGTTGTTAATTTGGGCCTCAAGGCGCTTCTTTTTGCCCTTGCCGTTGTACTTGTAGGCATCGCCGTCGCCATCACGCGAGACAGCAGACAAGAACACATGAGGCACATACTGTTTGCCGCCGTTGGCAATACCCATGTAGGCGCAGGCCATCTGCAGCGGTGTCACCAGAATGTCGCCCTGGCCGATGGCGATGTTGGTCATATCGCCGGCATTCCACTTGCGGTCCTCGGCCGAGGCGTCGGTAAAGTACGACTCTTTCCACTCGGCATCGGGAATGCGGCCCGCACCCTCACTCGGCAGGTCGATGCCGCAGGTCTTGCCCAGGCCCCAACGGCGAAAGACCTCTTGCAGGCCTTCGGGATGCTGGTCGTTGTAGAAAAAGGCCTTGCCCATATCGTAGAACACGGGGTCGCAGGAGTTGGCGATACCGGACTGCAGCGTCATCGTGCCGTGGCCGGAGTGCAGCCAGCAGTACTTTCCCCAGGATTTGCCCAAGCCGGTCCAATATCCCGTGCAGTTGGTCGTTTGACTCGAAGTGTACGTGCCAAATTCGAGGCCAGCCAACGCCGAGAGGGGTTTGATGGTCGAGGCGGACATGTACTGGCCGCTAATGGCGCGGTTGAGCAGCGGATGCGAGCCCTCGTCATCGTTAAGCTCGGTCCACACGTCATTGGAAACACCGCCGATAAAGACAGAAGGATCAAACTTGGGTTCGCTTGCCATGCCCAAGATCTCGCCATTGTTGGGGTCGAGGCACACCACGGCTCCGTTGCCGGCATTGCTATGGCCCGTAGTCTTGGCAAGCTCAATGGCATTCGCCAGAGCCGTCTCGCAGGCCTGTTGAATCTTAAGATCGAGCGTAAGCTTAATGTCAGAACCGGCCTTGGCGGGAACGGCGCCGGCTTGACCGGTAACGTTACCCGAGGCGTCAACTTTCACGGTCTGCTCACCGCGAATGCCCTGCAGCAGATTTTCGTAGTAAATCTCTACGCCCGCCTGACCCACAATATCGCCCGATTGATACGAGATCTGGCCAGCCGCGCTTTCGTTGCCGTCCGACGACTTCTTGTTCTGCGCCTCGAGCTGCTCGGAGGTAATGGTGCCGGTATAGCCCAAAATATGGCAGGCGGTCTCGCCATACGGGTACTGGCGCTCGGTGCGCTCGGCGATCTTCACGCCGGGAAACTCACCGGCGTGCTCCTGAATGTAGGCGACGGTAGAGCGGCGCACGTCAGTCGCGATCGTATGCAGGCTCTGCGCGCCCTCGGAATTGTCCTGGATGTTACGCAGCACCGCGACATACGGCATACCGAGCACGTTGGCAAGATGACGCACCAGCACCTTGTCGTCGGCAAGATCGCGATAGGCGACGACGGCGAGCGAGGGGCGGTTTTGCACCAGTGCGACGCCGTTGCGGTCCAAGATGCGGCCACGCACGGCCGGCGTGGTAACGGTACGGGTCTGATTGCTCTTGGCCTGCTTGTCGTAGTAGTCCGACGAGACCATCTGCATGCCCCACAGCTTAACGGCAAGCGCGGCAAACATGGCACCCACACCCGTGGTGAGGATGGAGAAGCGGCCCTTGAAGGCCGTGGCGGCCGTATTGCCCTCGCCCTCGGTGGCGCGCGGGGCCGTTCCGTGCTGTGTGTCGTAGGTAAAGCGGGAGTCGCCGCGGCGCATGATGACCAGCGCGACCACAATGGCCACGACCAGCGCGATACCGGCGACAACAACCGTCAACTGGGAAGACATCTTGAGGCCTCCCCTATTTGAGCTTACGGGTCTTGGGCTTAAAGCGCATGCCCGTCTGACGCCCACCGCGCGCGGAGAACCCATAGCCAGACTGCGGAGCGGCGCCGGACATCAAAAACGGAATGGCAATCAAGCCCGTCAGGATCGAGGACGGCAGAGCGTGCCCAAAGATGGCCACCACAAAGCTCGTCTCCAGACCCATAAACAGCAAGATGATGCTGTAGACCACGTTGATGGCAAGCGCAAAGGCGCCCACGGTAATGCCGCGCGCGCTCGGCGAGCCGCCCGTCTGACCAGCCGCGCTGTGCACCAAAGCAAAACTGCCCACGGTCAGCAGCAGCGACATAACGCCCACCGGCACGGCGGCGGAAAGGTCGTAAAACAGACCGCTGCAAAAGCCGCACACGACGGCACGCGCAGGGTCGCCCGAAAACACGCTCAGACACACCAAGATGATCATAAAGTTGACGCGACCGCCCGCGATGGAGATTTGCGGTGCCAGTCCCGCCTGCAGCAGCACGCAGACGATAGCGGCAATTGCAAAGGCGCGGGAGCCAGTCCCCTGTTCGTGTAGATCCATGGACATGCCTCCCTATTCGCTCGATCCAGAATCGGACGCTTCGGCCGTGTCGGAATCATCATCCGATTTCTCGTCCTTAGACTGAGTCGCGGCATCGCGCGACGTGCCCTGCGGGGCACTATTGGCCGAGCTCACGTCCTCGTCCGAAGCCGACTGCTCGTCGGTGAGCGAGGTAATGACGAGCACTTCCTCATTGTTCTCGGCCGTGGTCTGCGCACGTACCACAATGGTGTAGTACACGTCGTTAGCCGACTTCTCGACCGAAGACACGGTGCCGAGCGGCAGTCCCTTGGGGAACACGCCACCGATGCCCGAGGTCACGATGATATCGCCCACCTTAACATCGGAGTCGACGCTCACGTACTCAAGACGCAGCGTGCCATCGGGCTGGCCCTGTAGCATGCCTTGTGCGCGCGTGTCCTGCACCATGGCGGACACACCAGAGTTCTCGTCGCCAATCAGGCGCACGGTCGATGTCTTGGCCGAAACCTCGATAATCTGGCCGATGACGCCGGCCGAGCTCGTCACGGGCATGTTGATGGTAAGCCCGTCGGCAGAACCCTTATCGATGGTGACGGTCGACGTCCAGGCGTCACCCGAGGCTCCGACAATACGAGCCGCAGTGGACTTGAGGTTATAGGTCGACTGCAGGCCCACCAGACCCTCAAGGCGCTCAGCGGTCTTTTGGGCCTCGGAAAGCTCCGCGACCTTGGAAGTGAGGACCTCGTTTTGCTTCTTAAGGTCGTCGAGCGACTCCTGCGAAGCGGTGAGGTTGGAGAACACGTTGCCGATGGCATTGAATGGCGCCGCCACCGCCGAGCCAACAAAACGCACCGGAGAGGTGATTGTCGTGACGCCCGAACGCACGGCATGTATCGGCCCGGCCTCGCCCTCTCGAATGTAAAACGTGAGCAGCAACACAGAAATCAGGCTGAAAACAATCAACGGGCGCATACCCGTTGATTGTCGTTTGGTATTCAGATTTGAAGAGAAACCCGAAGATCGTGCCAAATGGAATCCACCTTTTGGAAATTAAGCATTGGTCTGGACGAAACCGCCATCAAACGCGTTGGCCTCGAGCACGCGGGCGCAACCGTTAACGACGTTGTCGAGCGCCGTGGGGCTCACGTTGACCGAAACGCCCGTCTCGTCGCGCAGGCGCACGTCGAGGCCGCGCAGCAGCGCTCCGCCGCCGGTCAGCAGAATGCCGTAGTACATAAGGTCCGAGGCAAGATCGGGCGGCGTGGCGTCGAGTGCGTCCTTGACGGCCTTGGCCATCTCGTCGAGCGGCTTATTGAGCGCACGACGAATCTCCTCGCTCTCGATGCGCACGGTTTTGGGCAGGCCCGTGATCACGTCGCGGCCATTGACCTCGACGTCGAGCTCGTCCTTGAGCGGCACGGCAGAGCCGACCTTAATCTTAATGTCCTCGGCCGTACGCTCGCCGATGGCCAAATTGTAGGCATCGCGAACATGCGTGAGGATAGCCTGATCGAACTCGTCGCCGGCAATGCGGATGGACTGCGACACGACGATACCGCCCATGGCGATAACGGCGACCTCGGTGGTGCCGCCGCCGATGTCAATGACCATGGAGCCGGTCGGCTCCTCGACAGGCAAGTCAGCACCGATAGCCGCGGCCATGGGCTCCTCGATCAGATAGGCCTGGCGGGCACCTGCCTGAATCGTAGCCTCGAACACGGCGCGCTTCTCGACCGACGTGACACCAGAGGGAACGCATACGACGACGCGTGGACGAGGGGTCCACGGATAGCGCTTCTCGGAAGCCTTATCGATAAAGTAGCGAAGCATGGCCTCGGTGACATCGAAGTCGGCGATGACGCCATCCTTAAGAGGACGCACGGCCACAATGTTGCCGGGCGTACGGCCAAGCATACGCTTGGCCTCGATACCGACTGCAAGAATGCGCTCATCGTTTTTGTCGATGGCGACGACGGAAGGCTCGCGAATGACGATGCCCTTGCCGCGAACAGAGACAAGCGTATTGGCGGTGCCGAGGTCGATGGCTAGATCGCCCGCATAGCTACCGAAGAACATGTCCATCAAAGAAAACAACGCAACTCCTGATGTGTTGGATGATTGCTGGAAAACTACTAGCCCATCATACTAGCGCAAGCCCGGCACCTCACTTGCGGTGAAGCACCGGGCAGCGCCAAATCTCATAAGGTCACTACTGGTTGTCAGCGGCCGAGAAATCGATGTCGAGCGAAGATACCGCCCAGCCGATATGGTTATCGGAGCGCACGAATTTGACGGTATATTCCTGCTCGCCGCCCTTGGACAGGGAAGCCTTCACCTTCGCGGTGGTCTCGGTCATGGACTGATCCATGCCCTCGATGGAGACGGTGGCGCCCTGCGGGATCGAGGAGATAATCATCGCCTTGGCGTCCTCGGACAGGCTGGAGGCCAGGCAGGACTCGGCCTTGGCGGTATCACCGTCGCCGGCAGCCTGGAACAGATCGGTGATGACGGACTCCTGCGAGGGGATACCCATGCCGCGCGTGTAGGCAAAGCCCAAACCGCCCGCGGCAAGAACAATCAGCAGAAGCAAAACCAGGAAGACCTTGAGGCCCGTATGGCGATGGCGACGACGGACCTTGGCCTGCTTGCGGTCCTGACGATCCTGCTGGACCATCTCGGACTCGGACAGCGTAAAGAAGCCCGTGTCGGACGGATCGGGCATAAACTGGCCAGTGGCACCCGTGGGATCGAGCGAATCGACAGCAGTCGTATCCATGGCGGGCGCCGGGGCCGTGGCCATGGCGGTCTGGGCCGAAAGCGCGGCAAGTGAATCGTGCACGCGGGCAAGCTCATCGGCCTGCTCGGGTGTGAGCTGATAGATGCCGTCGGCGGTGGCGGCATTAAAGGCATCGAGCGCCTCGGAAGGACGACCCGCGGCAGAAAGCGCCTCGCCCATACCCGCGTTAAGCGCACGCGTGTCATCGCGCGGACCGGCAAAGTCGATGGCCGTGCGATAGGTCTCCACGGCGTCCGCCGGTCGGCCAAGCTTGATGAAGCAGCGGCCGAGTTCGCCAAGGGCGGCCGCGGGGGCTGGATTGGCGCCATCGATGGCGGCCTGGCGGAAGGCAGTGCCTGCATTGGCGAAATCGCCCGACTGGAACAGCGCGTTGCCAAGACCCAGATAGGCCTTAAACGGCGTGGCATAGGAAGCATCCTGCGTTGCGGCGGAGAACGCCTGGGCTGCGGTCACATAGTCACCCACGGCAGCGAGCGCCTTGCCACGGTTGGTGAGCAGCGCGCCGCGCTTTCCATAGGTGCCGTCGTTGAGGGCAGCCGCGTACGCCTCGGCAGCCTCGGCATACATACCCAGGTGCATCAGAGCGTTGCCACGCAGATGGTCGGCCTCGCCCATGATCTCGCTGGGGGTCTTTGCCGCACCGAGCATCTGAGCGGCTGCAGAAAAGTCGCCCGCACGATAAGCGGCTCGACCCTGTTGAATCAGCTGGCTATTCAAGGAAGTCCCCTTTTACTCGTGAACGATCTCGACATGGACGATCTCGTCGCCGGCACGCAGCTGCGAAATCACGTCGAGGCCCTCGACCGTGGTGCCAAAGACGGTGTAACCGGAATCCAGATTGTGCTGGGCGCCCAGGCAGAAGTAGAACTGGGAGCCCGCGGAATCGGGATCCATGGAACGTGCCATGGCAAGCGCACCGTCCACATGGCTGTTGCGCGGGTTGGTGGCAAACTCTCCCTTGATGCAGTAGCCGGGGCCACCGGTGCCGGGCATACCGTCGGGGCCCTCAAGGCCGGCGGCGACGTCAGCGCCGGACATATCGCGGGTATTGGGGTCGCCGCCCTGGATCACAAAGCCGGGCACATAGCGGTGAAACTTAAGGCCGTCATAAAAGCCCATGGTGGAAAGCTCGCAGAAGTTCGCCACATGGATGGGAGCGCCCTCGCCGTCAAATTTGACCTTGATCGTACCCTTCGACGTCTCGATGATCGCACACTCATCACCAGCGAGCTGGTACTCGGGCGTATAAAGCTCTTTCTTAAAACCAAACATGTGGTTCCTTCCTCGTGCGTTTAAAGCATATTTGTACGAATTGTAGCAATAAGCACAGGCTTCCATCAATTGCGCACGCAGGTTATGCCGTCGGAGGGCAGCAAATTACGAACGCGGCTGCGGCTTCCAGGCGCTCACATTGGCATCGTACTGGTTAAGGGCGCTGTTGCCGCCCTGTGCGATGGGCGCCAAGATTTCACTCTGGCGTGCGCTCAGCGACTCGCCATCGGGAATGGACAGCGAGATATCCCAGCTCTGGCAGATCATGTCGACGCGCTCGTACATCCACTCGGCAAGCTGCTTGAGGTGCTCGATATCCTCCGCGTAGACGGTATCATCTTGCACCTTAAGGTTGTTGAGCTCGCCTTGGGTATTTTTGATCTGGTCGCGCAGGGCATAAGCGCTCTGCGACAGCTCCTGACGCGTGGAGAGCGGCGTGCGTAGGTACCCGCTGTTAAACGAGTCGACAACCTCGCCGATCTGATCATCGTCGCCATACGACACGATGGTCTGATACAGACCGTCGAGCTTGGTATAGAGCTGGTCGTCGGAAAGGACGGTCTCCTCCTGGACCACCTCGGCGGTATCGTCGGACTTGGCCTCTTCCTCGGTAGCCTCGCCCTTCTGGCGCGAGGGGAACGTCGTCTTGGCGGCCTGGCCAAACTGGTCGTAAAAGCCCGGCATAACGCCCATGGGGTCCGACGTCACAAACCAATAGGCACTGCCGCACACGGCAGCGAGCAACACGATGACGATGAGCGGCTTGGGAATACGGCGCTTGTGCTTGTGGTAGGCATCCTCGTCCGGATGCACCTTGCGCTTGGGTTTTTGATTTTTGGACTGAGCGTCGTCACGAAGGGACACCGGCAGCGGGATATCGACCTTGGGAATGCCAAAATCCTTGTCGAAAGCCGGCAGCACGCAGGTCTCATTGGGATCGGCGGCATCGGAAAGTACCGCGGCGGCAGAGGCCGGCGCATGGGGCACCTCGGTATCGATCTGCTCCTGCGTCAGGCGGGGAAAACCAGCCGTGCGCCCAGCAGCCAGGTCGGATGCGGCCGCATCCTCGGATAGAATGCCCGGGGCAGGGCGCCCGCACTTGGAACAGGTACGGTCATGAGGCGACAGACGGGCACCGCAGCCTTCGCAGAACACAAACTCGGTGTGCTCGGGGCCATCGCCCGGGCCAACATAGGCATTGCAATAGGGGCAGAACGAGGAGCCGTCCTCTATGGTCTTGAGACAATGCGGGCAAATCACGGCATCCTCTTTTCGGAATCATTCGAACCATCGAGGTTAGAGCATAACATCGCTACGCCCCTAAAGGTACAGGGCACCAATTCAACATCGCAGGGTAGCTAATTTGGGACGGGGCTTTTTTAGCTGCCCTGGCCGCCAATCGGCCAAATAGATCGCGTCATCAGCCGGGCAGCTAAAAAAGCCCCGTCCCAAATTAGCTACCCTGTGAGGTGCGGTTACTTTTTCTTTTTGCTCGGCATCGAGACCTTAATGCCCTGGGCGGACTTGGTCACACGCGAGCGCTTGACGCCCGCGCCCTTCTTTTTCTTGGGCTGGGTCTTTTCCACGCCCTCGAGCGCGCGGGCTTCGGCCTCGCGAGCGGTGCGACCTTCGCGGCGCTGCGCCATGTCGGCGGCGACGCGCTTGGCAAAACGCTCGGCCGTCGAGCCCGTCGAACTCACCTTGCCGCCACCGCGGCCCAAGCGAACGCGCACGCCGCGGCCAAAGCCAGTGGCGGCATGGCGGCGACGCGGCTTAAGTGAATCCATCATCGTGGCGAGTTTAAAGAACACGCTGCAAGTAAAGACCACAATCACCAGAAGGATAATTGCCTCGCCCATCGACAAGTTGGCGATAGACAGCAGCTCGGGGAATCCAATAACGCCCACCAAGATGCCGACGACGACAAATACAAAGAGCATCACGCGCAAGGGTGTGAGCGGCTGCGAGATACGCCAGATCAGGCTCACGCTTGCTGCGCACGACGTGAGAAGGCACATCGTCGACAGCGTGAGCTGGCTAAAGCCAAACACGCGCGCCACAAAGATATCGAGCGCCGCGGCCAAAATGACTGCAACCGATGCCGGCAACGCGCGCTTGAGCACGTTGGTCAAGAACGACCCCTTCACGCGGGCATTGTTGGGCTCAAGGCCCAGCACAAAGCCCGGCGCGCCGATGCAGAAGAAGTTAATGAGCGTCATCTGGATAGGCTCAAAGGGATACGGCGGCAGCGCGATGCACAGCGCCGCCAGGCCCATCGAAAACAGCGTCTTGGTCAGGAACAGCGACGCCGAACGCTGCAGGTTGTTGATGGAGCGACGGCCCTCGGCCACCACGGCGGGCATCGAGGCAAAGTCGTTATCGACCAGCACGATCTCGGCCACGTTGCGTGCGGCGTCGGAACCGGCGGCCATGGCCACGGAGCAGTCCGCCTCCTTGAGTGCCAGCACATCGTTGACGCCGTCGCCCGTCATGGCAACGGTATGGCCACGACGCTTGAGCGCCTGCACGAGCTCGCGCTTCTGCTGCGGTGTCACGCGGCCAAAGACGTGATAGCGGTCCACCGCCGCATCAATCTTGGACGGCGTATCGAGCGTCGTGGCGTCCACATAAGCGTCCGCCCCCGGCACGCCCACCACGCGTGCAATCGACGACACCGTACGCGGGTCGTCGCCACTGATCACGTTAAGGGTCACGCCCTGCTCGTTAAAGTAGCCGATGGTCTCGGCGGCCGAAGTGCGAATCTCATCGCGAATGGTCACAAAGCCCAGGGGCTCGGCCTCGCCCACCATATCGCCATCGGGCGTAAAGCCGTCCACACGGGCCACCACAAGTACGCGGCAGGTGTCGGCAAGCTCGGCCACACGATTTTCGACCTGCGCAAAGATACGCTCCGAAAGCACAAATTGCGCCGCGCCCATCACATAGGAGCCCTGCGCAAACGAGGCGCCGCTCCACTTTTTGGAGGACGAAAACGGAATGACCGACAGCGGCTCGGACACCTCGACCGGGCGGTCGGCGTAGTAGTTGAGCAGCGCCTGGCAGGTCTCATTGGCATCAGCCGAGGTCGCGCGCGCGACATTGGCAAGCGCAAAATCGAGCACAGCAGTATCGACGGTGACAGGTGCCTCGTCCGGGCCCAAGCCCACGCCCTCAACGGGCAACGGATAGGTGCCCTCGACCTCCATGCGACCCGACGTGATGGTGCCCGTCTTGTCCAGGCACAGCACGTCGACGCGCGCGAGCGTCTCGATGCAATAGAGCTGCTGCGCGAGTACCTTGCGGCGCGCCAGGCGCACCGTGGCAATCGCGAGCACCGACGAGGTCAGCAGCACCAGGCCCTGCGGAATCATGCCCAAAAGAGCGCCCACCGTGGACAGCAGCGCCGACGAAGGCACGCGACCGGCCAGCAGCTCGGAAAAGCACCACGAAAGCGCGCTATCGCCCGGGGTACCGGCGGCGTCCCACAACCCGCTTACACTCGAGGCGAACAGAGCCAGACCAAGCGGAATCATAATGACGCTCGCAAAGCGCACGATGGCGTTGAGCGCGTTCATGATCTCGGAATTGACCTTTTTGACGTACTTGGCCTCGTTGTTGATCTTGGCCACATAGTTATCCGCACCAACATGGACCACGCGAGCACGCAACAGGCCCGAGTCTATAAAGCTGCCGCTCATGAGCTCGGAGCCAGGCTGCTTTTTGATGAGGTCGCTCTCGCCCGTCAGCAGACTTTCGTTAACGAGCGCCTCGCCCGATACCACCACGGCGTCGGCAGGTATCTGGTCCCCGCGCCCCAGACGAATGATGTCGTCGAGCACGATCTGGTCCAAGTCGAGCTCCACCTCGGCACCATCGCGCACCGCGATGGCCTTCTTAGAGGTCAGCAGTGTGAGCTTGTCGACCATCTTCTTTGATCGCATGGACTGGATAACACCGATGGCGGTATTGAGGAACACCACGAACAGGAACGTCAGGTTCTTAAACGATCCGGTCATAATGACCAAAATCGCTAAAATCACGTTGATCAGATTGAACAGCGTGCAGAGATTTTCGATGATAAGCTCACGAACCGATTTGGTCTTGAGCTCCATGTTGCGATTGATCTTGCCGGCGGCAATGCGCTCCTCGACCTCGGCGGTCGAAAGTCCGCGCTCGATATCTGTAGCTGCCATACCACGTCCCATCACGTCGCATCGGTATAAGAAAACCGCCCGGACCATACGAGGTTCGGACGGCCTTACGTTCGATGGTGCCCCATGTTGGATTCGAACCAACGGCCTTCTGCTCCGGAGGCAGACGCTCTAATCCCCTGAGCTAATAGGGCCAACGGTTGGCATTATACCCAAGTGCGCCACGAGCTAACAACATAATAGAAAAAGCTCTGCAATTACGTGGGAGACGAAGCGCAACGGCTCACTTTAGAACGCAAAAGTGAAATAATTAGTATAAACTCTCATGCACCATATGATACGGCTCGCACTGCGGGCCGTTTTTGCAAGGGTTATCCATCGAGGTGAGAGGCACACCATGATTGCAATTTTAAAGCGGAGCGCAAGCGATGAGGCCATCGGCCACATCGTCAGCTGGATTGAGAAGAAGGGTCTCAAAACCGACGTGTCGCGCGGCGAGAACGAGACCATCATCGGCCTGGTGGGCGATACGACCAAGATCGACCCGTTCCTGCTCGAGTCCATGGACGTCGTCGAGCGTGTGCAGCGCGTCTCCGAGCCGTTCAAGCGTGCCAACCGCAAGTTCCACCCCGAGGACTCCGTCATCGACTGCGGCCACGGCATCAAGATCGGCGGCGATCAGTTCCAGGTCATCGCCGGACCCTGCTCCGTCGAGGGCGAAAACCTCATTCGCATCGCACGCCGCGTAAAGGCCGCCGGCGCCACGATGCTGCGAGGCGGTGCCTACAAGCCCCGCACCTCCCCTTACGCCTACCAGGGCATGGGCCCCGCCGGCCTGGACCTGCTATGCGAGGCATCGGCCGAGCTCGACATGCCGATCGTCACCGAGATCATGGACCCGCGCGACGTGCAGGTCTTCTTGGATAAGAAGATTGACGTCATGCAGATTGGCGCCCGCAACGCGCAGAACTTCCCCCTGCTCAAGGAGGTCGGCAAGACCAAGACCCCGGTCCTGCTCAAGCGCGGCATGTCCGGCACCGTCGACGAGCTGCTCATGGCTGCCGAGTACATCATGAGCGAGGGCAACGACAACGTCATCCTGTGCGAGCGCGGCATTCGCACCTTCGAGACCCGCACCCGTAACACCTTCGACCTCAACGCCGTGCCGGTGCTGCACCACCTGTCGCACCTGCCCGTCGTGGCCGACCCCAGCCACGCCACCGGCTACACCCGCTACGTTGAACCCATGGCGCTCGCCGCGACCGCCTGCGGCGCCAACGGTCTGGAGATCGAGGTCCACGACGAGCCCAGCCGCGCGTGGTCCGACGGCGCCCAGGCCCTCACCCCCGACCAGTTCGACGACACCATGCGCCGCATCCGCGCCATCCGCGAGGTCGTCTGCCAAGAGACCATGGAGTAGCCCATGGGTACGGTAAGAAACGCACGCGTTAACCAGGGCGGCCCCAAATGCGCCGGCGTTGTGGGCCTGGGTCTGATCGGCGGCAGCTTTGCCCGCGGCTATGCGCAGGCGGGCGTCCGCGTGCTGGCCTGGGACCCCGACGATGACGTCATGACGGCCGCCAGCATGGGCACCGTCGCCGGCGAGCTCAACGACGAGACGCTCGGCGAGTGCGACATCATCGTACTGGCCTGTTACCCCGAGGCCTGCATCGAGTGGCTCGAGGCGCACGCCCAAGCACTCGCCGATGCCACCGATACCGAGGCCATCATGGGGCCCGTGGTGATTGACACCGTGGGCGTGAAGGGCATCGTGTGCGAGCGTGCCTTCGAACTCGCCCGCGAGTACGGGTTTTACTTTGTGGGCGCGCACCCCATGGCGGGCACCCAGTACTCGGGCTACGCTCACTCCCGTGCCGACCTGTTCCAGGGCGCGCCACTCGTGCTCGTGCCGCCCGCGGTGGACGATGCGCTCAAGCTTGAGCTTTTAGGCCAGGTGCGCGAAATGGTGCGCCCCTTAGGGTTTGGCAAGTTCAGCGTGACCACCGCCGCCGAACACGACCGCGTGATCGCCTTTACGAGCCAGCTCGCGCACGTCGTCTCAAACGCCTACGTCAAAAGCCCGACTGCCCAGGTTCACCACGGTTTTTCGGCCGGTAGCTACCGCGACCTTACCCGCGTGGCGCACCTCAACCCCCAGATGTGGTCGGAGCTCATGATTGACGACGCCGACGCACTTGCCTTCGAGATCGACCATCTGATCGACTCGCTTAGCGCCTACAGCCGCGCGCTCAAGGACCGCGACCAGCGTTATCTTGAGAATCTCCTTGCCGAGGGCGACCGCATCAAGCGCGCGCTCGACGACGAGGCCGCCCACTAGACCACCTATCACGCCAGGTCGAAAGGACCAAAGCTTATGGCGATTACCATCGATATCGACACCGCACGCCCCTACCAGGTGCACGTCGGCACGTTTTTGCTGGAGCAGGCGGGCCCGCTCGTCCGCGCCACCGCCGGCGGATCGCGCGCCGTCATTGTGACAGACACCAACGTGGGCCCGCTCTACCAAATGCCCGTTAAGCAGAGCCTGGAGGCTGCGGGCTATACGGTGAGTGTCTGCACCTTCGAGGCCGGCGAGGCCCACAAGCGCGCCGAGACCTACATTGCCATCCTGGAGTTTGTGGCCGAGCACGAGCTTTCGCGCTCCGACGTGATCGTGGCGCTCGGCGGCGGCGTCGTGGGCGACGTGGCTGGCTTTGTGGCCGCCACCTACATGCGCGGCTGTAAATTTGTGCAGATCCCCACGAGCCTGCTCGCTATGGTTGATTCTTCGGTGGGCGGCAAGACGGCCATCGACCTAGCAGCCGGCAAAAACCTGGCCGGCGCCTTTTGGCAGCCGAGTGTGGTTATCGCCGACGTGGGGTGTCTCGCCACCCTCACGCCCGAGCAGTTTGCCGACGGCTGCGGAGAGGTCGTCAAACACGCCGTGATCGCCGACCCCGAGCTTTTCACCGAGTTGGAGAAGACCCCGCTCACACTGGAGCTCCTCAACCGGGACGTGGCCCGTGTGGCGCTCATCATCGCCCGCAATATCGACATTAAGCGCGCCGTGGTTGTCGCCGATGAGCGCGAGACCAACCAGCGCAAGCTGCTCAACTTTGGACACAGCGCCGGACACGCTGTCGAGGCCTGCGAGCACTTTGAGCTGGGACACGGCAACTGCGTGTCAATCGGCATGGGTATCATCACGCGCGCCGCAGCGCTTCATGGCATTTGCGACGCCGAGCTGCCCGGCCGCATCGAGGAGCTCTGCGCCCGCCACGGCCTTAAGACCCGCTGCTCGCTTTCCGCCGACGCCATCTTTGCCGAGGCGCTGCACGACAAAAAACGCGCCGGTGACACCATCGACCTGGTAATTCCGCACGACATTGGCCGCTGCAGCATCGACCGCACGCCGCTTTCCACCTTCCATGATTTAATTGCCGAGGGCCTCGGCCAGAAGGGAGACGCCTCCGCATGCTAGCCCGCATCACTCCGTCCCCACTCAAGGGCACCGTCCCCGCCATCGCGTCCAAGTCGATGGCGCACCGCCTGATCATCTGCGCCGCCCTTGCCAACGGAGAGACGCATGTGACCTGCAACACCACCTGCGCCGATATCGAGGCCACGGTGCGCTGCCTCACGGCGCTCGGCGCCCGCATCGAGACCGTCGAGGATGGCTTCCAAGTCCATCCCACTATGAAGAGTATTGAGTTCGGCCTGCTCAAAGCACTTGCCGGCGGCACGCTCGACTGCGGCGAGAGCGGCTCCACGCTCCGCTTTATGCTGCCCGTCGCCTGCGCGCTGGGGGCAGAGGCAACCTTTGTGGGCCAGGGCCGTCTGGGCGCCCGCCCGCTCTCCCCGCTCTCGGACGAGATCATCGCCGCCGGCTGCGACCTGCAGGGTCTGGGCGGCTTTCCGCTCAAGACAAGTGGCCGCATGCGCCCGGGTACTTTTATCCTGCCGGGCAATGTGAGCTCGCAGTACATCTCCGGTCTACTGTTGGCAGCCCCGCTGCTGGCCCAGCCCTCCTGTGTGCAGGTGACCGGCCTTATCGAGAGTCGCCCCTATATCAACCTGACGATCCAGGCCATGAAGGCCTTCGGCGTCGAGGTCAACGTCGAGCGCATCCCCGCCAAGAATGGCAAGCCCGAGGTCACAAACTTCCGCGTAAGCAGCGGCTCGTACCGCACGCCCGGCAGCGTGGCTGTCGAGGGCGACTGGTCCAACGCCGCCTTTTGGCTGTGCGCCGGCGCCATCGGCTCCGACCCCATCACCGTGGAGGGCGTGTCGCTCAGCTCGGCCCAGGGCGACCGTAACGTGCTCGCCGCGCTTTCGCGCTTTGGTGCCCGCATCGTGCGCTCCACCAACGCCGCCACCGTGCAGTCCGACAAGCTCGCCGGCTTTGAGATGAGTGCCCACGACATTCCCGACCTGGTACCCGTTATCTCGGCCGTGGCCTCGCTGGCGCAGGGCCGCACGTTCATCCGCGATTGTGCCCGCCTACGCATCAAGGAATCTGACCGCCTGGTCACCACCACCCGCGAGCTCACCGCACTGGGCGCGCAGGTGCGCATTGCCGGCGACGACCTCATCATCAAGGGTGTCGATGCCTTTATCGGCGGCGAGGTCGATTCGCACAACGACCATCGTATCGCCATGATGGCCGCTATCGCCGCGAGCCGTGCTACCGGCGAAGTTGTGATCCACGGCGCCGAGGCTGTCAACAAGTCCTATCCCGATTTCTTTGACCACTACCGCCTGCTGGGCGGCAAGGTCACGCTCGAGGAGGAGTAGCATGTCCTCGACCTTTGGCAACGTTTTGCACTTAAGCATCTTCGGCCAGTCGCACTCCCCCGCCATCGGCTGCTCGCTCGATGGCATTCCGGCAGGTATTGCCGTTGACCAGGAGGCGTTGCAGGCCTTTTTGGACCGTCGCGCCCCCGGTCGCGACGAGACCGCGACCAAGCGCCGCGAGGCCGACGCCGCGCACATCATTGCCGGTGTGGTCGATGGGCACACCACCGGCGCGCCCATAGCCGCGATTATCGAGAACACCAACACGCGCTCCAAGGACTATTCCGAGCTGCGCCGCAAGCCCCGCCCCGGGCACGCAGACTTTCCGGCGCGCGTGAAGTACCACAATATGCACGATGTCGCCGGCGGCGGGCATTTCTCCGGCCGCCTGACGGCACCCTTGTGCATCGCCGGCGGCATTGCGCTGCAGGCGCTCGAGGCCCGCGGCATCAAGGTGATGGCGCACGTCGCGCAGATCGGCGGCATCTCCGACCTGCCCATGGACGACATGGTCTATCGCGAGGCCGACCGCAAGGCGATCCTTACGAACGACCTGCCCTGCATTGACGCTGCTGCTGCCGGCCGTATGCGCGAGGAAATACTCGCCGCGCGCAATGAACTCGATAGCATCGGCGGCATCGTGGAGTGCGGCATCTATGGGCTCCCCGCGGGTATCGGTGACCCCATGTTCGATGGCATCGAGAACCGCATCGCGCAAATCGCGTTTGGCATTCCCGCCGTAAAGGGCGTGGAGTTTGGCATGGGCTTTGCCGTGGCCGCCATGCGCGGCAGCGAGAACAACGACCCGTATCGCGTTGATGCCGAGACCGGCGAGATTGCGGTCGAGTCCAACAACGCCGGCGGCATCCTGGGCGGCATCTCCACCGGCGCACCCGTCATGTGGCGGATGGCCGTAAAGCCGACGCCCTCCATCGGTCGCGAGCAGCAGACCGTGGACATGGACGCCATGGAAAATGCGGAGCTCTCGGTCCACGGCCGCCACGACCCCTGCATCGTCCCGCGCGCCGTCCCCGTAGCCGAAGCAGCCGCAGCGCTCGCCATCTGGGACGCCCTCCTCGAGGACGCAGCCCAACGCTAGCCCGCCCACCCCGAGGGTAGCTAATTTGGGACGGGGCTTTTTTAGCTACCCCCATATGCCAGTGAGTATTTGCCCCGGCACCCATCGATTCGCCACCAGTCAAAGGGTAGCTAAAAAAGCCCCGTCCCAAATTAACTACCCTAGCCAACGATTCACGAAAGGGGTCTCCATGGACCTTGCCGATATTCGCCAGGCCATCGATGGCATCGACACCGCCTTGCTCAACAGCTTTGTCGAGCGCATGGACATTGCCACCGAGGTCGCCAAATCAAAGATCGAGATGGGCAAGGCCGTCTTTGACCCCGCCCGCGAGCGCTCCAAACTCAACAACCTCGCCAGCCGCGCACCCGAGCGCTACGAGGCCCAGACCATCACCCTGTTCCGCCTCCTCATGAGCATGAGCAAGGCCGAGCAGCAGCGCTACATCAACGAGCTCAAGGGCATCACCGTGTCGCAAAAGGCCCATGCCACGGCAGCAGCATTTGACACGCCCTTCCCTCAAACGGCCTCCGTCGCCTGCCAGGGCGTCGAGGGCGCCTACAGCCAAATCGCCGCATGCAAGCTCTTCGACGTACCCAACATCGCGTTCTTCGAGACCTTTGAGGGCGTTATGCGCGCCGTGCACGACGGCTTCTGCGAGTTTGGCGTACTGCCCATCGAAAACTCCACCGCCGGCTCGGTCAACGCCGTCTACGATCTTCTCGCCCAGTTCGACTTCCACATCGTGCGCTCGCTGCGGCTCAAGATCGATCACAACCTGCTCGTCAAGCCCGGCACCAAGCTCGCCGACGTGCGCGAGGTCTACAGCCATGGCCAGGCCATCGCCCAGTGCGCCGGCTTTATCGAAGCCCACAGCTTGCACGCCACCAAGTACCCCAACACTGCTATGTCAGCCGAGATGGTCGCCAACTCCGGTCGCACCGACGTCGCCGCCATCGCCTCGCGCAGCTGCGCCGCGCTCTACGGTCTGGAGGTGCTGGAGCCCAACATCCAGGACTCGGACAATAACTACACGCGCTTTGTTGTCATCTGCCGTGAGCCGCGCGTCTACCCCGGCGCCAACCGTACCTCGCTCATGATCACCACGGCCAACGAACCGGGCGCCCTCTACCGCGTACTCGAGCGCTTCTACGCGCTCAACATCAACCTCATCAAGCTTGAGAGCCGCCCCATCCCCGGGCACGACTTTGAGTTTATGTTCTACTTTGACCTGGACTGCCCCTTTGGCAGCAAGGCCCTCGACGACCTGCTCGATTCCATCGATGACGTGTGCGAAAGCTTCACTTACTTTGGCAGCTACACGGAGGTGCTCTAGATGACCGATACCGCTGCAACCCGTCCCTACGGCGTGCTGGGCCGCGTGCTGGGGCACAGCTACACCCCGACCATCTACAAGGAGCTCGCGGGGCTGGAATACGTGCGCTTTGAGCGCGAGCCCGAGGAGATTGAAGCCTTTATGACGGGCGACGAGTGGGAGGGCACCAACGTTACCATCCCCTACAAGCGCGCCGTCATGGAATACCTGGACGAGCTGAGTCCGCTGGCCAAGCGCATGGGTAACGTCAACACCATCACACACCTGCCCGACGGCCGCCTGCGCGGCGACAACACGGACTACTTTGGTTTTCAGTGCCTGGTCGAGGAGTTGGGCGTAGAGGTTGCCGGCAAGAAGGTCCTCGTGCTCGGTGCCACCGGCGGTGCCGGCACCACGGCCAGCATGGTGCTCGGCGACCTGGGCGCGGTCGTTGTACCTGTCGGCCGCACGAGCGAGGTCAACTACGATAACATCGCACAGCAGTCCGACGCGGCGCTGCTCGTCAACTGCACGCCCGCCGGCATGTTCCCTCACTGCCCCGACGCGCCTTGCACGCTCGAAGGGCTCGATGCGCTCGAGGGCGTCATCGACATTGTCTACAATCCCGCCCGCACGGGCCTGATGCTCGAGGCCGAGCGCCGCGGCATCCCCTGCATCGGCGGCCTGCTGATGCTCGTGGCCCAAGCGGCACAGGCCGTTGAGCGCTACACCGGCCAAGTCACCCCGCGCGAGCGCATCCTGGACGTAACGGAGCGCTTGTCTCGCCGCGAGCAGAACATCGCGCTCATCGGCATGCCGGGCTCGGGCAAGACCCGCGTGGGCGAGCAGATTGCCCAGCTCACGGGCCGCGAGCACATCGACTTGGACCGCGCGCTCGAGGAGCGCCTGGGCATGCCCTGTGCCGACTTTATCGTCGAGCGCGGCGAGGCGGCCTTCCGCGAGCAGGAGACGGCGGCGCTGGCCGACATCTCCAAGCGCAGCGGCCTGGTGCTCTCAACCGGCGGCGGCGTGGTCACGCGCGACGAGAACTACCCGCTGCTGCACCAAAACAGCCAGATTGTAATGCTCAACCGCAAGCTCGACGAACTCGCCCACAAGGGCCGCCCCATCACTGCGCGCGACGGCATCGACAAGCTGGCCGAGCAGCGCATGCCGCGTTACCGCGCCTGGGCCGACTACATCATCGACTCACGCGACTGCGCCGCCAACACCGCACGCGCCCTCCTCGACACCCTCTAAAACCTGCCAAAAAGGGACAGGTTTATTTTGGCAGGTTTTATCTGGGCAAACGTCGCAGACAGCAAGCCCTGCCAACAACCAGACCACAAAGGAAGCAACCATGAAAGCACTCGTCATCAACGGCCCCAACCTCAACATGCTCGGCATTCGCGAGCCGGGCATCTACGGCAGCGACAACTACGACCGCCTGGTCCAGATCTGCCAGGAGGCGGGCGCTGCACAAGGTTTTGACGAGGTCGAGGTCTTCCAGTCGAACCACGAGGGTAGCATCGTCGACAAGATCCAGGAGGCCTACGGCAAGGTCGACGGCATCGTCATCAACCCAGCCGCCTACACACATACGAGCGTGGCGATTCTCGACGCCCTCAAAGCCGTCGCCATCCCCGCCGTTGAGGTCCACATTAGCGCCGTCGAGACGCGCGAGGACTTCCGCCAGGTAAGCTACGCCCGCCTGGCTTGCTTTGCCACCATCACCGGCGAGGGCCTGCAGGGGTATGCCCACGCGCTGGAGCTGCTGAGGGAGCGTCTGCTAGACTAATCTTAGGGACTAATGAGCCAGCATCGCTTGTCCCGAATCTTTAGTAACTGTTCGATTGCCATACAAAGGAGCATATCCATGTCCCAGTACGATTACCTCGTCGTCGGCGCCGGCCTTTCGGGCGCCGTCTTTGCCAATGCCGCCAAGCGCGCCGGCAAGTCGGTCCTGGTCATCGACCGCCGCGACCACATCGCCGGCAACATCTACACCGAGGACGTCGAGGGCATCCAAGTCCACCGCTACGGCGCGCACATCTTCCACACCTCCATGAAAGACGTCTGGGACTACGTTAACCGCTTCGCCGAGTTCAACAACTACGTCAACTCGCCGGTCGCCAACTTCCACGGCAACATGTACAACATGCCCTTTAACATGAACACCTTCGCCAAGATGTGGCCGGGCGTCGTCACGCCGGCAGACGCCAAGGCCAAGATCGCCGAGCAGGTGGCCGCCGAGAACATCGGCGAGCCGCAGAACCTTGAGGAACAGGCGCTGTCGCTCGTCGGCCGCGACATCTTCGAGACGCTCGTGAAGGGCTACACCGAGAAGCAGTGGGGCCGTGATTGCCGCGACCTGCCCGCGAGCATCATCAAGCGCCTCCCCTGCCGCTTTACCTACGACAACAACTACTTCAACGACCGTTACCAGGGCATCCCCATGGGCGGCTACACCAAGATGGTCGCCAACATGCTCGAGGGCATCGAGGTGCGCTGCGGCGTGGAGTACAAGGAGCTGATCGCCGCCGAGCCCGATATCGCCGCCAAGACGATCTACTGCGGCCCCATCGACGCGTTCTACGACTTTAAGCTGGGCACGCTGGAGTACCGCAGCCTGCGCTTTGAGACCGAGACGCTCGATGAGCAGGACCACCAGGGCGTGGCCGTAGTCAACTACACCGAGCGCGAGATCCCCTACACGCGCATCATCGAGCACAAGCACTTTGAGTTCGGCACGCAGGACAAGACCGTTATCACGCGCGAGTACCCGGCCGACTGGAAGCCCGGCGACGAGCCCTACTACCCCATCAACGACTCCAAGAACGAGGCCCTCTACAAGCAGTACGAGAAACTAGCAGCACAGGAGGGCGACGTGATCTTCGCCGGTCGCTTGGGCGGCTACAAGTACTACGACATGGACAAGGCCATCGCCGCCGCCTTCGAGCTCGTCCGCAACGAGCTGGGCGTGGAGCCGACTGAGGCGTAAGACCACAACAGCCAAAGGCTGATAGCCATTCTGGGATGTAGAAAGTCCGGTGCAGCATCGCTGCATCGGACTTATTGTTGAGGGAGCACTGCGCGCCCACGTGCCCAAAAAGCAAAGACCCGGCATTAAACCGGGTCTTCAAAAACTCATATGGTGCTCCATGGCGGATTCGAACCGTCGACCTTGGGATTAGAAGTCCCCTGCTCTATCCAACTGAGCTAATGGAGCATAAAAGCCGCGCGTCCAAGCGGGTACAAGTTCACACGGCTAATAAATTATAACCTACTTGAACTGGTCGTGGTACGCCTTGCAGACCTCATCCACGGGACCATCCATGCGTAGATCGCCCTTCTCGATCCATACGGCACGCTGGCAAATGCGCTCAACCTGCTCCATGGAGTGAGAAACGAACAAAACCGTGACGTCGCCACTCTCGATAAAGTGCTGAATGCGGCGCTCGCACTTCTGCTGGAAAAAGACATCGCCAACAGAAAGCGTCTCATCGACGATGAGGATATCGGGCTCGGTAATCGTGGCGATAGCAAAGGCAATGCGCGCAACCATACCCGAAGAGAAGTTCTTCAGCGGCATGTCAACGAAGTCTTTAAGCTCGGCGAACTCAATGATCTCGTCAAAACTAGCGTCAATAAACTCCTTGGTATAGCCAAGCAGCGCACCGTTCAGATAGATGTTCTCACGTGCGGTAAGCTCCGGGTCAAAGCCGGCACCGAGCTCAATCAGCGGTGCAATATTGCCATGGACCTTAACCTCGCCTTCGCTGGGCTCCAAAACGCCAGCGATGATCTTGAGCATCGTAGACTTGCCGGAGCCATTGGTGCCAACAAGACCAACGACCTCGCCGCGATGCACGTCGAACGAAATGTGCTTAAGTGCACGGAACTCCTCAAAGAACAGCTCGTGCTTGGCGAGCTTAATAAAGTACTCCTTGAGGTTTGTAAGCGACTCAGACGCCATGTTAAAGATCATGGTGACGTCTTTGACCTCAACAGCAAGGGGCTGCTTGCTGTAATCAATAGCAGATTCAGTCATGAACAGCACTCCTTAGATGTAGAGAATAAACTTGTGCTCGGTCTTATGGAAGACGGTATAGCCAATAGCAAGGGCAAGAACAGCCCAAACAACACACAGCCCAAAGGTAAGCGCAGAAGGCACGGTATTAAACAGGAAGATATCACGCATAAACTGGAGATAGTTGTACATGGGATTGACAACCACGAGCACCTGAATCCAATGTGCCATTTGGCTGATGTAATCGGTCGTCCAGAAAATAGGCGTCAGATACATCCAGGCCGTAATGACGACGGTCCACAGATGCATAACATCGCGGAAAAAGACCGCCAGCGCAGACAGCATCATGCCCAAGCCCATGCAGAAGCACATAAGCAACAGCAAGCAAACCGGCAGCAGAATTAAATGCCAAGTAGGGACCACGCGGAAAAAGAGCATAACAAGGGCGACGGCAACCAAAGAGAAGGAAAAGTTGACAAGAGAGAACAGCACCTTCTGCACCGGGAACACCCAGCGATGGACCTTAACCTTCTTGAGTAGCGAAGACGCCCAAATAATGGACATGAGTGCCTGGTTCGTCGACTCAGACATGACGGAGAACGTAATGTTACCGACAATCAGATACAACGGATACATTTCGGGCGTAATTGATCCATTGCGGCTCTGGCCAAAAATCGTCGAAAACACGATCGACATAACAACCATCATCAGCAGCGGGTTAAGCACGGACCATGCCACGCCCAAAACACTGCGACGATATTTGATTTTAAAATCTTTGGTGACAAGCTGCTTAAGAATGAACTTGTCCTTTTCAAAATCATTTTTAGCGTGAGAGGCCGGTTTAGCCACCGCTTTCTGACTCTCTACATTGTCAGCCACGGACCATCTCCTTGTCTCGTAAAACATAACAGTGGAAAGTATAGCCCTCCCACGTTGACGATAACCCACCGCAACAAATCTGGAGAACTAACCCATATCTAATCAAAGGGGCAGGCGATAGGTATACTTTCGACCAGATGAGTCATTAAAGGAGGTCCTACATGGACTATTCGAATACCGCCGTCATAATCCCCTGTTACAACGAAGCGCTGACGATTGGCAAAGTTATCGACGATTTTCATCGAGAGCTGCCCGGCGCAGTTGTCTATGTTTACGACAACAACTCTTCCGATGACACTTCGCATATCGCCAAGCAGCACGGGGCTAAGGTGCGCCACGAGCCCAGGCAGGGCAAAGGCAACGTGTGCCGTCAAATGTTCCGCGATATCGATGCCGAGTGCTACTTAATGGTCGACGGCGACGATACATACCCCGCCGAAGCTGCCAAGTCACTCTGCAATCCCATCCTTAACGGCGAAGCAGATATGACCGTTGGCGATCGCCTATCAAACGGCACCTATGCCGAGGAGAATAAACGAGCCTTTCACGGCTTTGGCAACAACCTTGTTCGTGCCATGATCAAATGGATTTACGGCTACAGCTTTGACGACGTGATGACCGGCTACCGAGCCATGAGCAAGCCCTTCGTCAAGACCTTCCCCGTATTGAGCGAGGGCTTCCAGATCGAAACCGAGCTCTCCATCCACGCCGTCGATCACCGCTGGCGCATTCAGGACGTGCCGGTGGAGTATCGTGATCGCCCCGCCGGCTCCGAATCCAAACTCAATACGGTCAGCGATGGCATCAAAGTCATCGCAATGATCGGAACGCTCTTTAAAGACTATCGTCCGCTCAAGTTCTTTAGCCTTATCGCGCTCATCTTTGCCATCATAGGGCTCGCCCTCGGTATACCAATCGTCGCAGAGTACTTCCAGACCGGATTAGTCCCCCGCTTCCCCACCGCAATGCTCGCCGTCTCGTTCATGTTCCTATGCGGTCTTAGTCTGGCAACGGGGCTTATCCTCGACTCGGTTGCGAAGGTCGAAAGAAAGCAATGGGAGCTACAAGCCTATAAAACCTATTCGAAATAAGATGAGGTCCGGACTTAATCCGGACCTCATCTTATTTAAGACCCAAATACTGTTCCCAGAACTCTCGTGAAGCCATGTACGGCATGGCATCTTTCCATGTCCTCCTGACGCTCTTGCCTTCTTTGCGATAGCGTGCCATCAGTTCGTGCTCTCGACGGCGAATACTCTTGAACCGCGCTCGGTCCATCGTGCGAACCGATCCCTTCTCGCGGGTCGGATCAAGAAAGACCAGCGTCTTGCAGCGCGTCGAGTTGCCCTCAAGCGTACAGCTGCCGTTCTTTACTACATAGCCAGCTTTCCCGCGCAGCAGCGCATCGGGAAGATAATGCTTGTCGTAAGGAATAGATCTCCAATACTTCATAAACTTCGAAGGATGGAATTCCAGATTAACATTAGCGAGCACTTGCTCCGTAACCCCGGCCTTGCGAAGAAGCTCTGGATCCATTTCGGAAACAGGAATCAGCTTTTCGTTTAACTTACCCTTGCCGATCATCGTCGCGGCGCCATCAAGCTTCTGGAGATACTCAGGGCCACGCAGATAATCCTCAAAGCCATCAAGAATAAACTCGGCAGCCTGATAGTCCATATCGCGCAAGTTCTGACGTACCCCTCGCTGAATACGAAGGACAAACATCTTCTCATCAGCACAATCATCGAGAGCAATCATGGCAAAGAAGTTACGGAAGTACTGGTAGCAATCAACCGAAGCGCGGAAACGCCCCTCAAAGCTTGCATGCCACACGCAAATGCAATTCATGGTCATGTAGACAGGCTTATTGCGCATGCCAAACTCAACGTCGTCGCAGCGAATAAAGAAAGGCATGGGAAGGCCGTTCTTTTCGATAGCCTTCACCGGAATGCAGCTATACCACCAGGCTCCGTAAGCCTGGTCAACCTCGACGTTTGTACGTTCGTTTTCGAGGATATCGGCCAGCTTGCCAACATTCAGATCCTCTTTTACGCGACGATAGGCGCCAGAAGAAGCCACATATGAAACATCCTCGAACTGGCGGGTGGGATCTTCCATCGAAAGCATGGCACCGTTAATAAAAGCATCCTTATATTTGCCTTTAGCAAGAGAGAGGAGATTGAACGTACGAATCAAACTCTCGGGCATGATGGAAACATCATCGTCCATCAAAATGATATGGGTGAACTGACCAGGAGTTTCAGTGGCTGCCATCATTCCGCGCGAAAAACCTCCTGAGCCACCCGTGTTGGGATTCGGGAGCACGGTAACCAACTTGTCAGATAGTGCCGCGGAATCGAGGGTCTGCCCATTATCGACAACAAACATGTGGAAGTGGTCGTGGATTGGGCCGTCCTCTTTTGAGATGCCGGTTTTAACGAGATCGATGTTGGGAATGATATATTTCTCATTTTTAAACGTTGTCGTAGACAAAGCGAGGTCAACACGATTTACCTCGTCCTCATCCACGGTTGCGGTATAACAGCCCTTAACCAAAGTCGCGGTAGTCGATTCCACGGAGGATACAGAGAACCCAATAAGGTCAAAATTCTCCAAACAGACACTAATGGCCAACGAACTCGGTCCATTCTCAGTAGAAAAAGGGGCCTGTTTAATTTGTACTGGATCGAGTGACCCATGTTCTACGCCATAAATGCGCACAAGTCCCGATCCATCAAGAACCAAATTCAGACAGACCTCATCGAGCTGCGCGTATTGTCTCCATTTCAAAGCGGACAATCCGTTGACATACGTCATAAAGTCAACGGTTCCATCTATCTGCAAGCAGCCCCCCGGAAGGGTGCGCACAATGCCGCCGCGTTCAACCCGATAATAGAGCTCCGAGTGGGAAATCGCGTGGTCATCAACGCAGCGCACTATGTTGGCTAACTTATAATTAAGTTTCAAAATAAACTCCCATACTTACCTTCAAGAAGATACAAGCAATCACATTATCGCCTAAATTGACTGTAAGTCGCACACTTCTGCAGGCATCTTCAACACCTTATGGATAATGTGAAACATCGCGTATGTCTATATAATGAATCAAGATTATTTACAAGAAATGGAGATTTAAATGCCCCTGATGAAGTTCGCGAATGTACTCTTGGAGCACAACGCACGCGCGGTCAATTATCCCTCTTTGTATTGTCGTTCAACTCAACCCGTTGTCTTTCTTCCCGATAGTGATGCCTGGGAGCTCCACGGAGAAGGCGAATATGACTTCAGCACTTATTTCAACGCGCTTTCGATTAATAAACTCAATACTTATACAAACGCGCAAAAGTATTATTTGCACCTCGAACTTAAGGGTGCTTCGTGCGAGGTAGTACAAACGACCTCTGATAGATTCTCATCTAGTCCGATTGTTCTTGATGCAACAAAAAGAACCGTAGAGAAATCCGACTCCTTTACCGCCCTAGATATCGAATTAACGACGAACAAAGATACGATACTGGTCGGGTTTATCATTCGCACCACGGGTCCTGTACAAATTAAAAACAGCTATTACTCGGTCTCGACCGATCAACCGCTAAAAGAAATTGAGCTTGTCTTAGCGACTACAACATTCAAGAAAGAGAAGTACATCACATCAAATATCGACTTAGTAAAGTCGGAGATTCTTGATAGCGCCGATCCAATCGCCGACCACTTTAATATGCACGTAATAGATAATGGCAGAACGCTCGATTCATCAGCCTTGGAAAACGAACACATCCACATTCATCCAAACCAGAACGTTGGTGGCGCAGGCGGCTTCACTTACGGAATGATTCTTGCCAAGGAGCAGAAACCGAAAGCAACTCACGTTCTACTTATGGACGACGACGTGGCCGTATCTCCGGAGAGCATCAAGAGAACTTATAACCTGCTAAGGATAGTGAACAAAGACTATTCCGAAGCGATGATTAGCGGCGCGATGCTTAATTACGGCATTGCAGATCAACAGTGGGAAGACACTGGCTATATGACTCCCCTCGGCTCTTTCTCCCCCGCAAAACAGCCCTTATACCTATCCCGTTTTGAAGACATTGTTTATAACGAGACGTTTAGAATCCCTAAAAACATTCGAGACACCAACGCCCGTTACGCGGCATGGTGGTACTGCTGTATACCGATAAGCACAATTGAAGAGAACGGATTGCCACTTCCCTACTTTGTTAGATGTGACGATGCAGAGTACGGCGTTCGATGCAATAAACCCTTTATGACGATGAACAGCATCTGCATCTGGCATGAAAGTTTCCATGTTAGATACAACGCGGCGGTCGAGCGCTACCAAACAACGAGGAACACGCTTATTGCCAAATTCACCACTGGATTCGGAGCAAACTCTGATTTCATGTACGAATTAAAAAATAACGTTCGACTCGAGCTCAAAAAGTATGGTTATAAAAATGCCAGCCTAGTTCTTGATGCATTCGAGGACTTCATGAAAGGACCCGATTTCTATAGCGAAATCGGAATTGCCGAGAAAACGTTCATGGAGGCAAATAAAAAGAAGGAAGCAATGGTTCCCTTCAGCGAGCTAGAGAAACAAGCTCGCGAGATGGGAATTGAAGGCTTTTCCATTGATGATATTGATAGACAATTGATTGCGGGAGACAAGCCACGATCGATTTCGCAAAGACTGATTGATTTTATTACCGATAATAAACAGAGGATACTAACCGGAGATGGTTCTGGATTTGCAGTCATACCTGTACACGGTTGGGAATATCCCGCCGGAGCAATCCGGGGGAAAAAGTACCTTATCGTTATTGACTGGTACAACCGAATGGGATGCATAAGGACAAAAGACGCCGAGAAGTACGCCAAACTTCTTAAGCGCTACAAAGCCGATGTTAAACAATATAAGAAATGTGAGAAAGAACTCGCTGAAGCCTACTCTAATAGCAGACCAACCGTCACATCAGACGAGTTTTGGAAAAGATATCTAGGAATCTAGATCTGTCAATTATGCTGATCCACTAGCTGATTGGACTTTCGTGGCTATCGCTATTGCTTTTATTACAATTACTTTTTCCATATTCGCACCTGGCTATTTATTAACCAAATGCCTCGGATACGACAATGTAAAATCGATAGCGATAGCACCTCCTGTTAGTTGCTGCATTCTCCTAACTTTAGGAGTAGTTCTTCATATACTCAGTATTAATGCAGGCATCATATCGATGCTCCTAATTCCAACGGCCGCTTTGCTTGTAATCTATTCGCTCATAAAACATAGATACGATTCCTCTAACAACAAAGCAGATCAACTTCTCATCCTGAGTCTTTACGTGCTTATTGGTATTCTATTGGTTCTCTTAGTTCTATTTAAGCACCAGCATGGCCTTGACGCATTTCAACCAGACAATGACAATGCGACTCATTTAGCCATAATTAAGAACATGGCATCGAGTAAAATCTTATCAGTCTTATCCACAAGCGCTTATTTTGATACCTCAGTCAGCCCGGATATAAATACTGCAGGTGTTTTTTACCCTTCTATATTCCATTTACTCGCAGCACTTTCGATTCTTACTTCAGGCGTAACTGTCCAGGCTGCTGAAAATATAACAGCTGCAGTGATTATCGCAATGGTATATACGTCGGGTTGTTATGCGCTGTTCAGAGCAATTGAACCCAACAATAGAAACTTAACAATCGCTGGCATCGTTGGCTGCCTTTTAATCGTGGGATTTCCATGGAGGTTCATTGTATGGGGCCCGTTATACCCCAATTTATTGTCACTTTCCCTAATTCCCGCAGCGCTCTCAGTGGAGATTGAAATCTGCAATGCAATTAAAGAAAATAAACTGGATTTGTCTCAAGTTCTTTTGTTTTTGCTGACGGTAATTGCAGTATGCGGATCACACCCAAATGGACTCTTTACCCTTGGTGTACTTAGTATTGGATTATTGTCTGACACCCTTTTTAGTAAAGTAAAGGCTGCTACTAAAAAGAGGAAGTTCATTCCAGTATTTGCCACGCTGGGCTTCCTTGTCTGCGTCATAGCCATATGGACCATCTGTTTTCTGCTTCCAGCATTTCAGGGCGTTGTAAACTACAAATGGCCCGCAAATCAATCCTTACACAAGGCAGTCATTTCCCTTTTATTTTTTGGGTTTACCCGAGATTCCGGCGATCCTATTTTGCTAATTCTGATCTGCATCGGAATAGCACACGCAATGCGAAGAAAAGAATTTCGCTGGATAGTTGTTTCTTATCTGCTTACCGCATTCATGTTTATTACTGCAGTAAGCTGTGATGGAGTAGTAAAACAATATCTTTGTGGTTTTTGGTACTGCGATCACAATAGGATTGCGGCCTGCACATCTTTAGCTGCTATGCCCTTAATCTGCATTGGAATAGCTTCAGTATTTTCATTATTGGAGAATACTGTATCGAATTGGCACAGCATAAAAACCAAAGGAACGCCAATAATAAAACTGAGCGTATCGGTTTTGATTATCCTGGTAGTCTGCTTCCCGTTTTTCATTGATAATTATCTAGGCTATCCAACAACTTTTCAAGACTACACGAGGCTTCTTGATTACAAGTTTGACAAAAAGTCTCCAAGTGTTTATTCATCTGATGAAGTAGACTTTGTTGAGAAAGCTGACAAGCTCATTAAACCTGAAACAAAAGTCATCAACATTCCATTTGATGGAAGCTGCTTTGCTTATGATATTCAAGATTTGAATATATATTATCGAGATCCACACATTAGCGGCGCAAAGGGTACTTCGGAGACAGAACATAGCTGGCTCTATAGAAAACAGTTATCAAATTATCTGAACTGCCAGCAAATCAGAGATGCACTTAAGAATGACCATATTGAATATGTTTTGATGCTTGATGACGGAGACTCTAAAGATGAACCAGAAAGATTCTTTATAGGTTATAACGAAAATGATTGGAGCGGCTTAGCATCGATTAACGAAAATACACCCGGTTTTAGCCTTGTCTTAGCAAAAGACGATATGAAACTATATAAGATTGATTTTCAATAGCTATATTGAATATTCAATCGCCTGAACACTGCCGAATATCGCGAAACATCACCGACATTTTTACACTTGGGCGCCGGGACCGACATTGGCCCCGGCGCCCTATATTGCTAGCGGCCGATCTGACGGCGCTTTATTATGTTTGTCTCGCCCGTGCAACCCAGACCGTGCCGTACACGATCCTGCGACAGCATGGAAACCGGAGGAGATGAACGAGTTGAAGGTCGAATAGGGAAACCGGAAATCGCACGGAGCCGGATCGACCAATTTATAAAAAATTCTTGATGGTACCAGCTATTTAGCAGCTTGGGCTTTAGACATCAGAAACTGAATCAAACGTCGCAATAACACAGCAATGCAGACGTCAGCAAGTATTCGAACAACAAGCACAGCAAGCCACGCCAACCCTTGGCTACGAGCGCCGATCGCTTCTACGATTTGCCCCCACCTTAATATGTCATCTTCTGCAACATGAATCATCAGTACATACAGCGTAAGAGAGCCCAACCGCCTAAGGGTTTGCCATAATTTTGAGGATTTATGCCCTCCCTGTTCGATCAACGCCAAAAACAAAATGAGGCACAGAGAGCTTGCAATTGCGCCAACAACATTGCGAACAAAATCAACAACTGACCTTCCGTAATCACACATGGCCATCGAGAATCCATTAAAACCAACAACAGCCCAGAGCCAGACGGCAAACAACGCAGGAATTACGAATTCAGCACCGATTTTCTCCGTAAACCAGCCACGTTTATTTGCATAAGTTCCCAACATTACAAAGGGAACGGCGCACAATCCACTTTGAATATCGAAAGGAAGGAAGACTACGTGAGCAGAAAGTAGTCCCAAAAAGAAACACAGGATGGAAAGCAATATCGGTCGTTTTGTCTTAAACAGTTTGATCGCAATCATTCTCGCCCAGAATAACGCAAGAAGAAACCATGTTCCACCGATACGCACACGCAAAGGCCAAACTGCAAGTTCAGCCGAGGGGACATCGCCCGCGCCATACACGCTAGCAGAGAGCCAATCCTTGAAGAGTTGCTTCGTTGATCCCATATCATGCAGAAAGAGGTTTGATGCGCACATAAAAGCGATTATGAGAATTGAAGAAACCGCATAAGGAATGATCAACGCCCTGACCTCCTTTGCAAGATCATAACGTCTATCGACATGTAAGAAATAACCACTCGTTACGAAAAAGACTGGTAGATGAAAAGTAAACGCCGAAGCGAATATGAACTGTGCTCCGGTGCCTAAGCCCAAAAAGCGAATCGCAGTATGGCCTGCGACGACCGCGATAATTGCAAGTGCCTTGGCAACGTCAATAAACTCAATCCTGTGCTTAATTTCTTTATTCGAAATACTTGATGCCAATTGAATCCCATCTATCGAAGCACGCATGACGTGCGAGGGCGCGAACAGCCGAAATTACTAGCGTGAACGCAGTCTACGCCCCGTCAAATTATCATAACAAAACAGGCAGTATGGTAACGAACGCTCCAATATCAAACAGCAAATGCTATTTATCTAAAGCAACCGCCTGAACAAGAGAGTTTAACCGTTCCTCCAACTTGGCCAAGCGCAGTGAATTGCAGAAATCCCGCACAACGAGAACAGCAATCACATACAAAAAAACTAAGTTCGAAGGCGAAACAAAACCAAAAAGAGCCGAGCAAGTGATTGCTATTTCAGGAAAAATGCCAAGAATCACAAAGCTCAAGCTAAACAGCAGCCAAAAAAGAGAATCCAGAGCTTGCATCTGGGACTTCTTAAGCTTTCGGACTACAAATAGCAAAACAACAGCAGCGCTGACAATAAGCAACACACGAAGTGATATAGACACAACAATCACCTAAACCACTGAACAATAAGAAGCGTTACGAATACCCGGAGCATGTACTGTATGGATTTAACCGGATTTAAGTAGCTCTCCCCACCTTGACGATCACGCATCGAAACCTGAACTTCGGAGACCGAGTACCCCTGCTTTAAAAACAAAGCAATTGATTCTGGCTCGGGATTAAGAGTGTTGTCGTAATAGTATCTTTCGAGTACAGAGCGATTAAACAGTCTGAAGCCAGATGTGGGATCACTAATGCGACGACCGGTCAGCATTTTAATCAAAACAGTAATCATGCGTGAACCAACCATGCGCATCGATTTATCTTTGCGGACAGTCAGGAACCTAGAACCGATGACGATATCGGAACCAGTATTTTCCGCCTTCTCAACAAGAGCAGCCAAATACTCCGGGCGATGTTGCCCGTCTGCATCAAATTGGATCATATAGTCGTATCCATGATCAACGGCATATCGAGCTGCAGTCTGAAAACCAACTGTAAGGCCACAGTTAATTGGCATGTTAATGACCTTGCAATCTAACGATTTGCATATTTCACCCGTACGATCGGACGAACCATCATTGACGATAATGAAGTCAACCTCTGGAGCAACCGAACGGAGCTCTGTTACTGTGCCTTCGATGCACTCTTCTTCATTATATGCAGGAATCGCAATAAGCACGTTCGATTTAAAAGACAACCGAGCACCATTCTCTCATGACAAATAAGTAGGACCTGAACATTCATTCTATAAATCTTATTAACAACCATGTCGTGCTGTTTTATATTTTCATTGCTTCAGCCAATTACACGATCGGGACGCCAATGGCACTTAACAAGCTGCAATATACCTTAAAAGGAACATTGACCCAGCATGTTAGAAAATAGTTTGATTTATTAGCTGAAAGACAAGTCTCAACGTTTACCATCCTCCATTAACATGTAATATGCTATCCAAGAAGGCAAATAACATAAAATAGCAAGAAGTTTGTGATCACTTTTCCTATAACTTCTCTTTCTATAAGCTATGCGATAGGCCGCCAATAATAAAGTCATTTGATAGCATTTTTGAATGAAATGCTTAGACATATTCAGGCTTAACTCTTTAACAAGAATGTAACCCAATGGATTTTGTCTAATTAAGGAATATGAATTATCAGTGAGACCACCTTCTTGGTAAGTGCCTAAAACTAAAACTTGATTAACGAGACTCATTTTATAATGTTGGGCAATTGTATAGGAGACGATTCCTTCGGAAATAAATTTCTCGCCTTCAACTACTGGATATGGATATCGCTTTAATAAATTAGTTTTATATATTTGCGCCGCATCACCTTTGAACCCATATTCATAGTATAAATCCCAAACATTAACCTCTGAAAGGCCACTGGGCATCCAAGTTCCAAGAGGCGAATCGACCGCTGACCCACGCAAAGCGATAACTCCAGCGATATCGTCATCATTCCAAATAGATCTAAAGTAATGCGCGACGACTTCAAGAGCATTTTCAACAAGCCAGTCATCAGAGTCCAAGCCAAAAAAGATAGGACAATCGCAATGATCTAAGGCTAAATTCGTCGCTCTTTGTTTTCCGCCATTTTCCTGAAAAAAATATCGTATGGGAAATGAAGCTATATCTGATAAATTCTCTACAACTTCCTTCGTATCGTCTGTTGAGCCATCATCAACAATCAGCCATTCAAAATCATCGAAAGACTGTCTCGTAAGACAATCGAAAATACGTCTCAAATAGCCAGAACGATTGTATGTTGGGGTAAATACACATATATAAGGCATAGAACCTCTCTCAAACAAAATGGCTTCTCAAAGCCACAAGAAGAAAAACAGCCATCCCCGCAACGCTTGCCAAAGCGGATGCAATGCAAACAAACGTAACGCCATTCATATCAAAAACCAAAATTAATGGAAATGCAACAACAGAGGCAATAATGGCAATGACGCTACCACAAAATGCACCTCTGAATACGCGAATCGAAATGAGTAAGTCATTCATAAACCACATGAAGCCCGTAAGGACCGCGAGAACAATCAAGGGGTACAGCAGGTACACGTAGTCGTGCATTTGCGTACCGTAGAGCAAGACCAACACTTTTTCGCCGAGACAGGTAACTCCTAGCATTGAAACGAAACAAACGCACGTCATTCCTGCTATACAACGAAACATAAGGCTTCTAAACATCTGATCATTTTTGTCATTATAGCTTTCAGCAAAATAAGACAGCAAAGGATTGTAGATATATGAAGCTCCCATCTGAATTATCGCAACGGGAGCAGCGGCGGATGCGTAGATTCCTAAATACGAATCCCCAAAATGAGATGCCAAAATTTGACGCGGCAGAGAAGCGGCAGAACTTGCTGCAACCGCGGCGATAACAATAGGGAAATAACAAATCAATAGATGGCGCGCCTTTGACCACGAAATCCCTAGCTTCAAATGTTCAAACGCGGTAGTGCGCGGATAATCATAAATTACGCCGATGGCGGCCATCAAAAATGCCAGGAGTATGAATGTGACAACAAGATTATGGCTGAAATAATAAAAGGTTGAAAATCCAATCACAGAGAGAAGACCCTGAAGAATTAGAGACTTTCCAATAAAATCCATTCGATGATTGCTTTGATCACAAGCGTGAAAAACATCTATCGTCAGAGCTAATAACCTGTAAATGGAATAAACAATTGTAATTAAAACCGCATAAGGCGATACAGTCATCACCGCATACACAATGAGTAAAACAAAAGCAATTGCATTAGTAAGAAGCCGAAATGACAGATATTCCCCGAGAGAATTTTCACCGGTTGTATCACTAATTTGGATCGTATACATACGATACTGGCTAATAGGAGAAAACACGCCAAATATAGCAACAGCCAGAGAGTAAAGACCGGCATCATCAAAGCCTGTAGAAAGACGTACAACAAGAATGGATATTAGCCACTGACATCCAAGATTAACTATAGATCCTATAGCATTCCAGGCCATGTTAGCGCGAATCGATAACGGTTCATAATTTGACTGATTAATCACAAACGGAATCCTTGCTCATACAACTAATCAAAACGTTTCTAATCAAGGTTGCCGATTGACCTATTCCAAAACCACAATCAGCAACCTCTTGGGCGCAAAGCTCCCTATTTTTTGGAGTAAACTCCAAAAGACCAATGGCGGCGTGTGCCCAAACTTTAGGGTCGTCAGAAACCGAAAGGCGTCGACAATAAGGCATAGTCGACACCATTTGAGGAGAATTCTCAGTAATCACGCAAGGAAGACCAGACGCCTGAGCCTCCAGGGCCGCCAAACCGAAACCTTCGAAAAGCGACGGGAACAAAAAGCAATCCATAGCACAATACAATCTATTCGTCTCAAGAGACTGACCAGTAAATAGTACCGATTCTGACAATCCAAGCTCTCCTACGTAATCCTGTACAGATTTAAGGCCTTTTCCATTACCGACCAGTAGGAGCTTAGATTTCCGATCGCCCATTTCTTTATGAATCTCAGCAAAAACGTCAATCAAAAACATATGATTCTTCTCTGGATTGAATCTCCCGACGTGTCCAAACACCGTCTCGTCGTTCTCAATCCCAAGCTTTTTTCGGATTTGAATACGTGTATTTGGGTCAAAAAGATAATTATTGGTATCAATAGCGTTTGGAATAATAGCGACATCATTCACAAAGCCGCTCTTCGCTGGAAACATGAATGATCCAGCCTCTTCAGAACATGCAACCAGGGATGCTGCGTACCGCAGAACTCGTCTTTTATGCAAAAAATGCAAGGTGCCATTGATGGTATTTCCCATATTTTGAGAGCTATGGGCATGCAAAACAGTTGGAACAGAACAACGATGTGCCTCGATCACAGGAGTTATATCACTCAGAGTGCAGACATTGAACCAGAAACAGTCAAACGCATTGTGCTCAAACAGTTCTTTTAGCGCACTTCTATATCCAAAGGGATTCTTCAAACGGCTGGGGACAACAAAACACCTAGCCTCATAGTCCATTTCATTAATAAATGAAGAACCCAGAAATGGTGGCACTTTATCGATAACGAGAAAATCAAAAATAATTGATTTATCTTGACGATGAATTTCTCGAGCATAGCTGAGAATAAAAGACTCGACTCCGCCCATCAAGGAACTCAACCCGAAAACAAGGACACGCATTTAATACATCCAATCAGATTGCTACGTGATCTAAATACAGCGCAGTAAGGAAGCCAGCGGCACACGTAATATCGAAACCGGATTCCCCCACATAATTAACTCCATCGATTCGATCCGAGTCTGCACGAATTGGCTCATCGACCATTCTCTCAGCCCACACAGACGTGCTGTTTAGACTATCCATCTTATAAGCGTAGGGGCTACAAACCGCCATATCAGGCAGAGCGGGTGACAGGATGCAAGGAAGTCCAGAGGCCTGTGCCTCAATAGCAGCTATTCCAAGACCTTCCCACTTTGACGGAAAAACAAACAGGTCCATGGCCATCAACAAATCAGGAATATCCGACCGCACACCCAGAAATACAACTTTGTCGCGAATATTTAAGTCAACTGCAAGCTGTTCCATGTCATTACGAAGAGGACCCCTGCCTATAAGAAACAAGCGCCCATCAAATTCACCGCCGCCGCACTTTGAAAAAGCCTTCAACAAGAATTCGTGATTTTTTTCATCTGAAAAACGCCCAATATGGCAAATGGCTTTCTGTTCAGGAGCTATGTCAAGATCACGCCTCATGGAAGATCTCGATTTAGATGAAAACTTATAGCGTTTAACGTCGATACCGTTATTTAATACGGAGAAACGATTGCTCGCAACAACCGCCTTGCCAAAGCGGTCCACACCCGCCTCGCGAGAGCAAGCTAAATAGTAGTCAGCAATATAACGAGTGGGATATGAGAATAAGCGGAAACCAATTTCAAGAAGTGAAAGACTTGGATTTGTATTATGGCTATGTGCGATACAGAATAATCCAAATTTCTTTGCTTCTTTAATTACAAAGCAAGCGGATGAACCAATATGCACATGTACCGCACAGTAGTTATGATGCGAGCGGAAAAAATCACGGCACTGTTTTATATACGAAACGGTATTAATCCCATTCAGACGATCGATGGAAAAAATCGACCCACCCAAAGCGCGAATTTCAGAATCAAAATCACACTCTCTAGTTTCGTGGACAAGAAAATCAAATTGCAAAATGGACCTATTGATATTTCGATACACATTCATAATCAACGTTTCGGCGCCGCCTCTATCCATTGCGCCTATCACATGAAGAACCCTGCGAGGACAATCGCTATTAACAGGATCCATGCTTTTAACGATCAAGAGATTTCCCTCCGAATGAATGTTTTGCACTGATTATACTAATAGTCGAGGTAACTAACCGAACAATCAATTTATGGAGCTGTTTCATTATATGGGCGACAATTCCTACATTTGCATTTTCTCGGCACTATTTGAACCGCATGTCGGTGGAGTTGAAGCTTACACAAAAGGTCTAGCAACTGCGCTCGCAAAGAAGGGGAATAAAGTCATCGTAGTTACGATGAATACCGAATCTGCTTCGTCAGAGGATGTAATTGATTCTATTAAGATTCTAAGACTCCCTTGCTACAACTTGCTTAAAGGCAGATATCCATTCCCAAAAATGAACGCTGATTACCGCAAAGCTTGGAAAACGCTCGAGTCCCTTAATATCGAGCGCGTTATTATTAACACTCGATTTTATCCTCTAAGCATTGAGGCTGCTCGATTTGCATCGAATGCGGGGGTTCGGCCCATAGTTATCGAACATGGCTCTGCGTATTTAACTCTCGGAAACCATGTCATCGACCCGTTTATTCATCGAGTGGAAAATATACTTATCAATCGGATTAAAAAATACGATCCCTGCTTTTATGGCGTTTCGAAAAAAGCAAGTGAATGGCTTTCTCAGTTTGAAATCACAGCCGAAGGAGAAATACATAACGCGATAGATCATGTCCAGTTTCGCAGCAAATCCAGTGGCCGGAATTTCAGAGAAGAATTTGGAATCGGTAGTGATTCAGTTTTAATTTCATTTGCGGGACGGCTTGTTCCGGAAAAGGGCGTTTTGGAGCTTATCGAAGCTGCCAGGTTGCTCGAAGAAAACCCGGCAGTTTGCGGCGGTAAGCTTACAATTGCAATCGCGGGTACTGGCCCGCTTTTTTCAAAGTCAGAAAAGATTAAACCCGATAATACGATCTTACTTGGGGGGCTATCCAGAGAAGACTTAGCTTCTTTAATGCTGCAATCTGATGCATGCTGCCTCCCTTCGCGGTCTGAGGGCTTTTCCACAGTCTTACTAGAAGCTGCAGCTTGCGGTACTCCCCCTATTGCGACGGACGTTGGCGGAATGCAAGAAATTGCACCCAATAACCAGTTTGGAATCCTAATTAGCTCAATGCGGCCCATGGATATAGCTAACGGCATTCAAGCAGCTTGTTGTTCAGAAATTGGACTAAAACAAATGGGCAAGAATGTCAAAACGCGCGTTGAAAATAAATTTACATGGAGTGAAACCGCAAAAGAAGCGATATCTGCTATGGAACACGCTAAATAATAAAGCGAATGCTTGTACGCTAAGACAACATTGCGCCCGGCGGTCACTTATCCACCGGGCGCAAAAATTACCTGAAATCAATTCGACATAAGCTGGATGCAAAAGCTGGATGCAATCCGTCCCTTTAGAAAGAGCCCCCGACACTCCTTATGTCAAACCGAACGCCAGGCAATTCAGGCGAATCAACCATTCCCAATGACGCGGAAGAGCCGGAAGCACAGAGATACTGGCCTGTAGCCACGTTTTGCAGGGCGATCTTGCCGCCAGACAATGTACTGTGCCACCGTTGAGAATCTGCACCGCTAGATGTCAGCTGGACAAGCTTTCCCCCATCACTCAGAGAGAGCACTTTTCCTGAGCCGATGCACTTAATCTCGTATTCGTTTTCCAGCCCAGCCACCTTGCTCACATACCATTTTTGAGCGAGCGTACCATTTGACGTATAGAGCTGAACCGTAGCGCCGTCCTCCATAGATCCGCCGGCAACATCCAGGACTTTTGAACTCGTGGCCGACTCGAATGAAAAGGCGCCTTCGTCCAAAAACTCACTAACCCGATGAAGCGAGAACTTTTGAGCGGCACTTCCATTGGGAAGATATGCATCCAAATTAGCTTGAACAAAATCAGAAGCTCCAACAATATCCAAAGCCAAACCAGTTGACTTGCTCACAAAAGAGTACGTGCCATCGCCATTATCGATCGCAGCAAATAGCCTATTGGCATTATCGGAATCGCAGGCCCACTGCTGAACATTGGTGCCAGGAATAAGATCGCCGCCATCAACATCGAGCGCCTTTTGGGACTTTGCATTACGGATAACATAGTAGCCATCGAAATATTCAAAGCTAAACAGCTGGGCAAACGTTCCGTTGCTGTTGTAAAGCTGAACATTTGCCCCATTGGAGCTTGAGCCGCCAGCAACGTCAATGACCTTACCAGTGGAACTACAAGCGGGGCTTAGCGTGAAATAACCCTTCGGAAGGATATCGTCGCATTTTGCGACCGACGGGGACATGCTCAACAGGGCAAAGTGAGAGGCGCCCTCATTAGAGCTCAGCTCAACGTTTACACCATTGGATACGCCGGACCCCCTCGATCCAAGATAAAATCCGGGCCTCAGCGCGCTCTCAATGAGATACGTGCCATCAGACTGTTTGGCGGCAATCCACTTTTGAGCATACGTGCCGTTGGAGGCGTACTGGGCAATGTTTGTTCCTGCGGAAGCGTTTCCTCCGGCAACATCAATCACCTTATGAGAGCCAGCATTCGTAAACGTAACATAGCCCTTGTCGTCATGAGAAACGACCCAACGTTGCGCATTAGTCATATTCGACCTGTACAGCTGAATATTTGCGCTATTGTCTTTCGAGCCGCCAATAACATCCAAAACGAACGAATAGTTCTTGCTCGAGCTTACGAGATACTCTCCATCTACCAAATCGGATACGTGCGCCATGGCCTCAGCGTCTTGCTCGGAGCGTAAGCACTTAAAGCCAGAAGGTGCAAATGCAACAGAAAGCTCACGGGAATCGCCCCTGGAAACCGTGACCAGCTTACCGGAGGCGTTTACACCTAGAGCACAACCAGAACCAGCATTAACGATACGATACGAGCCACTACCGGCATCTTCGATAGCCCAGTAATAATTAGAAGACGAGGGCGAGGCACTCCCCTGCTTAACAGCAGAACCGGGAACTATATCTCCGTCCTGGGCATATAAATAGCGATAAGATTTCGCAGACTTGATTGCGTAAAGACCCTTGTCGGCATCGTATTCAAAGCCAAATCCCTGCGCAATAGTTCCATTAGGGCTATACAGCTGGATAGCGGCACCGCTATCCATGCTACCGCCGGTCACATCAAAAACACGGCCATCAGGTGTCGTTACGATAGCAGACTGAGAATCAATTGTTTGACCCTTAGAAACATCTCCGGTTGTATACAGGCGGAAACGCTGGGCATTGGTGCCATTATCATCATAGACCTGGACATTCGTCCCGTTGGAAGTAGCCCCAGATGCAAGATCCAAGACAAAGCCGGTCTTAAGCGCGGAGCAAATCTTAACGAAACCATTTCCGCAATCAACGAGAATCCACTTCTGAGCCCAAGAGCCGTTAGGCGCGTACTGCTGAACATTTGCGCCAGCTTTCTTGCTGCCGCTGGAGACGTCTAGAACCTTGCCCGATCCAACATTGGTAATGGTTACATAGCCATTCTTGTCATATGAGAACGTCCAGCGCTGAGCCGGTGTAGCGTTAGATGCATACACCTGCAGATTTGCACCGGACTTCGTAGATCCGCTGGAAATATCGAGGACCTGCCGCTCAGATATGGAACCAATAGCGTATTCGACGCCCTCCCTTACAAGCCCTCTGCTGGAAGCAGCAAGATCATCAAGCTCTTGGCGAACGGTGCGCGCCGAAGCGAGCGTCCATTTTTGAGCATCAGATCCGTTATAGGTATAAATCTGCAGCGCGGACCCACTCACGCCATTAGCACCAGGAACGTCAATGGCTTTGCCGGACTTAGAGTTTATGAATGAATACACGCCATTACCGCAGTCGATAACAGACCAATGCTGCGCACTGGTGCCGTTGGAAGAGTATTGAGAGATGGCACCACCGTTGGAAACGGAGCCCCCTTGAGCCTCAAAAGGCTTACCCGAGTTAACGTTTACGATTTCGTACAGGCCATTACCGACCTGCTTAAAAGTAAACATCTGCGCCTGGCTGTTGTTGGCAGTGTAAATCTGAAGACGTGCACGATCATCAGAAGACCCGCCGTTGATATCCATGACCAGCTGCGGGTTAAGCGCACTCTTAACAACAAAAGCTTTGTCGGTCTCTACGGTCGAGGAAGAAGCAAAGGTAAAACGCTGGGCATTCGATTTATTCGGAGCCCAAATCCTAACCGAAGTACCATCCGAAGTGCTACCGTTGCAAAGATCGAGCGCCCAGTTACCCAGAGCGGACTGAATATAAAATCCGCTATCGGCAACACGAATATGCCAAAGCTGACGATAGTCTTGAGCATAAGCGGCTTGAATAACCGAAGAACCACTTTGTGCATTGTCGCCGGCAACGGATAGATATTGTCCAGTAGATTCGCTCTTAATTCGATAGGCCCCGGAACCAGCCGACTCAAGACGAAAGCGCTGATTTGAAGACCCTTGAGCATGGAACAAAGAAAGCTGCCCGTCATCACCAACAGTAACGCTCGAGGAATCCTTCGCTATCGAATCGATATAGTAAGTTCCGTCTGCTAGAGCATAATCGGGCAGATTAACTACGTTAACAAAATCGGCCGAAGAAAAAGCATTCATGTCAACAGTGTTGGCGGTGATGCCGTCAAGTCGCTCCGACGAAGTGTACTGCCATCCGTACTGTCCGGCGCAACTAAACGAAGTTCTGAGCTTGGGGCCATATTCCGCAATCCAAGACACGCGGGGGCGCACACTTGCAGCTTTTAGATACGTATCCGCGTACCAACGACCAGAATAAATGGATACGTTGTTAATGCCAAAACCAGAGAGCGTATTAAAATACGCATTCACGATGCCCTCGTACGCAGAGGCGCTATTAGGCGATATCGCATTACCGTTGCTGTCATAGAACGATTCAAGGTCATAAAAAATCGGCAGCGATAGATCATACAGACCGTACTTACTTACAATCTGCTGCGTAAAATAAGCTTCGCTCGTAGCATCATTCGAATTCTGAGCCGTACTAAAGATATACACGCCAAAAGGAATTCCCAAGCGGCGAACCTCACGCAAATTGCGCTCGAACTGTTTGTCAAAATGGGTCGTCGAATAACCAAAGCGCAAAATTACAGCATCAACGCCAGATTTTTGAACCTTATTCCAGTCAATCGACCCCTGCCACTCAGAAACGTCAATGACCTTTAGCGCCGGAGACGCAAAAACCTCGCCATACCCGTTATAGAACACTTTAGAAGCATTCGTGCCACCCCAATAGGGAGACCCGCTTGCAGAACGATCGTCGAGCGCTGCAGCAAGCGGTTCACCATCCATCGAACTGCCGGCGGTATAGTCGTTGGAATCATCCGCGGGATGTGCCTCGCCATAGGCAAGACGCTCCTCTAGAGATGCATCGACCGGAAGCGAACCATCGTCGGCAAAAACAGGGGTTGACCCCAGGCTGCAAAGCAGACCGAGAGCAACCAATAGCGACGAAGCGAGAAAAGTTTTCTTGCGCATAACCATCAACCTAAATCCAAACTAACATAGGGCGATATTGCGATACCAACCCCAAAGCGGCGTATACGTGGTTCCATAATAATTGACCCAGTCATTAAGTCCGCGAACGTTAACTCGACCAATATTCTCAATAACTTTGCCATCACCAATATAGATTGCAATATGGCCCCACCTAGAGCCCGCCCAATTGTGGGAATGGGACGGAACAGCGACAATCATACCAACTTTCAAATTAGCACGGTTGCTGTCGTGGCAATAAGACCAAAACATGTCGCAGGCATCGCCGTATGCATAGCCATAACCAGCTGCATTAAACACCCTCGAAATCCACTCGGAGCAAAGATTGGCACCAGGGGTAGGAGTGGAATAAGCAATGTCGACGAGTCGCCTTTGCGCACCGTTAGCGTCAGCGTAAGGCTGCTCAGAAACAATCGTAGTATCGAAGCGCCATGAGTCACCGCCACCGTTACCAAGAATAAGACCGTTGTCGCTGTCCATCAACGCAAAAGAACCGTCAGCAAGCATCGAATAAATTGCGATACCGCCACAATCGGCAAGGCGAAGCAGCCACTTTTGTGCACCAGAACCATTCCAGTCCCATTGCTGAACAGAAGCGCCATTAGATGCGTTAGCGCTCGGTACGTCGAGCGCCTTCCCAGATACAAAGGCAGTCAGACTGTAGGCACCGTTTCCCAAAGAACGGACATACCACTTTTGCGCGTTCGTTCCATTAGCGGTATACAGCTGTACGCGTGCCCCGGCACTGCTGGATCCGCCGGCAACATCCAGAACACGATTACCGCTCGATTGGTTCACCACAACATAATAACCATCGTCAATAAGTGAAGCCGCAACAAAACGCCATGCCTGAGCAGCCGTAAAGTTATTGACGTACATCTGAATCGCGGTGCCCACAGTGGCATTGCCACCTGTCAAATCAATCACAGCACCCGAGACTGCATTCACAAGAACAAGACCGCCCATTGGAGACACACGCGGAATCCAGTGAGAACCCTCCACCGCCTCCTTAGCACTCATCAGCTTGCCGTCGCTTTGCGAAAGGTACTTACCCGAATTTGCGCCCTTGATAAGAACTGATCCATCGTCGCAAACACTAACCGACCATTTCTGAGCCAAAGTGCCGTTACGATTCCAGACCTGTAATTTAGCGTCGTCCGCCTTCGATCCACCAGAGACATCGATGAGACGGTTGCCGTCTACGCGAGAGTAGATCTCGTACAGTCCGTCACGCACAAATACCGTCGGAACCGACAGCGTCCATTTTTGCGCGAGCGTTCCATTTTGTGAATAAAGCTGCAGCTTAGTTCCGTTGGCAGAATTAGCCCCTGTAACATCAAGGGCTAACCCACTTTTCGCGGAGATAAGAGACACGCTGCCGTCGGAGTTAACAACGACGCGCCACCATTGAGCAGTCGTACCGTTTTCGGCATATTGTTGGACCGCAGTTCCATTCGAAACGCCACCACCGCGACAATCAAGAACCTTACCCGACACCGCAGAGCGGACCGTATAGTATCCCGTCGACTTGTTATACGTAAACGTCCAATACTGAGCAAGCGTATCATTGGAACCATAAAGCTGAGTTTGCGCCGAATCGCTCAAAGAGCCACCTGTAACATCGACAACCTGACCACCGTTAAGCATGGAGCCAAGTCGATACAGTCCATCATCGATAGTCTGAGCGATCTTAATGAGATTCCAGACCTGCGCATTCGTAGCATTCCAGCTATAAACCTGTGCATTTCCCCCATTGGCAACGCTACCGCCAGAAATATCGAGCACATAGTCGCCAAGGCAGGACTTAATATAATAGCCGCCATCTTGACGGGCAACAAAGTCCCAAAGCTGCGCATTCGTGTGATTGATAACATATTGCTGAACATTCGTGCCGTTTGCACCGTTACCGCCAGACACATCGAGTGCCTTGCCGCTCGCGACATTTACGAGCAAATAATGCCCATTAAACTTCTCGATTCTCCAGCGCTGAGCGGGCGTGCCATTTTGACCATACTGCTGGACGTTAGCTCCGTTATCGCATGAGCCGCCCGAGACATCGAGGACCCTATTTGAGCCGGCGTTAGAGATCTCATAGACGCCCTCATCGATGTTCGCTTCAGGAAAGTCGGAAATCTGCGGATTCGAAGGCAGGGCAGAAGGCTCAACAGGAGCAGCCAGGGCAGGAGAAGAGGTGTCAGCCCCGTCATCACCCATTGCAGGAGTCTGTACATCGCCAGGATTGATATCACCGGCATCTTCCGTGGACCCCTCGGAATCCTTTTCAAAAGCACCATCGGCTTCGATCGAATCATCATCAGTCGACACTACCGAAGAAATTAAGACCCCATCATTTGGGGCAGCCAATTCAATTGAGTACGCCTGAATGGGAGAGCACAAGGCAGCAACCGCGAAGCATGCAGGAATCAAAGGCATGAACAGAACTGATTTTTTCATCTCTAATGGACCTCGATAAACAAAATTGGATTATACGAACGGGCGTGCAGCACCAATGGGATTACCGCGCTCGTAGACACCATGGACACCGACACCCTGACGGGGCCAGGAGTCAATCATGCGCCCATCCCCCAAATAGATGGCGATATGCCCGCGGTAATAGATAACGTCGCCGCGCTGCATACTGTTGACGCTTACCGGCATAAAGGTACCGTTATTGTACCAATTCATAGAGTTGTACGTCTGCCAAGAAAGCCAACGATGGTTATAGGGGTTGTAGATACCCATATCCATGCCCGTGGCATAGAGGCACTGCAGCACAAAGCCCGAGCAATCGACGGCGCCGCCAGGCGCGGTAGAGTAGGGCTCGATGTACTTCGTGCCAACATACTCATAGGCACGCTGGATAAAGGCATTGACGCAGTCGTCTCGTGTGGCATCGATCGCGATACGAGACGGCGTAACATAGGTGAACTCGCCCGTGCAATAGATCGGAAGCTTCACCGTCAAGCTACTTACCTGCGGATAGTTCAAAGGATTCTGATAACCGATCTTCGCAGGACGCTCAGCAGAGAGAGCGCGCCAAGACTGAGCAGCGGAGCCCGTATAAGACCAAAGCTGGACATTGGCTCCATTCGCGGTAGCCCCGTCGCTTACCTCCAGGACCTTATTGCCGCAAGCCGAAACAATCTTGATTCCGCTCTCCCCCATTTCGAAACGCCACTTTTGCGCATTCGAACCATTCCACTGCCACTGCTGGACGTTCGTGCCATCCGCATCAGAACAGTTGAGAACATCAAGTGGGTAAGCAGAACAACAAGCCGTAAGTGAGTACCAGCCGCCACCGACGCTACGGACCCAAACACGCTGGCTTAGCGTACCGTTAGAAACATATATTTGAACGTTTGCGCCATTCGAGCGAGAGCCACCAGTCACATCAAGTCGTTGTCCAGTTGCATGCATGGGAGCGAACTCATAGAAACCGTCAGAAATAAGGGGGACGGACGTGATGCTCCACCCTTGCGACGTGGCCCCGTTCTCGTCAACGCAGACAACAGATCCGCCAGAACCAGAAATGGACAGCACCTTACCGGTCTTTTTATTCTTAAGCTCAATCCCCTTCCCAAAGCAGATTTCAATCGACCATTTGGCCTCGTCGGCTTCTTTGTCCGAGATTTGAAGAATGGCACCGTCGGACTCTCGAGCCGAAAGATACCTGGCAGAATTAGCGCATTGGAACGAGTAATAGCCCCGATCATCCTTACGAGCCCAGAATTTCTGAGCCAGGGTACCGTTTCCCATATAAACCTGCAGTGGAGCTTCGTCTGCATAGGAACCACCGGTAACGTCGAGATATTTACCCGTAGAATCCGAACAGATGGAGTAGCAGCCTTCATCGAGCGAAACGGTAAAGACTTCGAAAGTCCAATGCTGTGCAGCACTGCCGGACTCATAGGCAGTCGTCACGGAACCATCGGGTTTACGTTCCAACACCAGATTGCTCGCAACGGAACGGATTACAAAACTATCTCCATCGGGCTCAATTCGCCAATGCTGATTTAAGCCAAGGCCGGGGAAATCCCACTGTTGAACTTTTGCGCCCGGGAAAATATCGCCACTATCAAGATCAAGTCCCTTGGTAGACTTCGCAGAACGAATCGAGTAGAAACCCGTGGCGGAATCGAACGAAAGCTTAAAACACTGAGCCATGGTGCCATTTATGGCATACGTTTGAATTCGGGCACCGTTGGAGACAGAACCTCCCGTCACGTCAAGGCATTTGGAAGAATCGGAAACGGAATTGATCTGATACATACCATCCGCAACCGACTGGGTGCCCGCCGTGACATGAGGATTAGCATCGATGGCAATAAAACGCTGCGCTGCAGAGCCATTTGCTGTCCAAATTTGAACATTTGCGCCATTAGAGACGCTTCCGCCGCTTACGTCTAAAACAAGATTTCGTCCAAGGCCGGAATAAAATACGAATGACCCATTTGTCTGCTTAACAGGAATCCATCGCTGCGCGGCAGTGCCATTCACGGCATATTGCTGAACGTTGGTGCCGGACTTTTTGCCTCCACCCGTGACATCGAGGGCCGAAGAGGTTCCTGCATGAGCAATCGTCACATAGCCGGTAGGCTGGCCATTTGAGTCGAGCGTATTCTTAATGACCCAGCGTTGAGCTGCGGTGTTGTTGGAGGCATAGATTTGGATGTTAGCGCCATTCGAAGCAGATCCACCAGAAACATCGACAACACTTCGCGGTGATGAGTCCATGCCGAGGGCGTAAGTTCCATCGGGGATCTGCAAACCCTGTGCAGCAGCGAAGGCATCGACATCAGCCTGCGTCCAGGTAAAGCCCTTCGTCTGCGTCAAAGTCCAGGTGACGGCATCAGTCGAGGTGACGGCGGCGCCGCTTGCAAACGAAAGATACAGCCCATTCGCGGCGTTTTTAATGGCAAAACCCTCTCCAGAAGGCTCAAGGATCCAAAACCGATTCTTTGTATATGAACCGGTGTCATCAAGTGATCCGTAGAGATGGGCGGCGCCACGGGGTACGACGCTACCGTAATCGGCGTCAATCAACATGCCCGAAACAAGCGAAGCGATCGTGTAATAACCGGATGTACTGTCATACGTAAGACGGAACGCCTGTGCAACGGTATCGTTCTTTGCATACGACTGAAGAGTCGCACCGGACTCAGCAGAAGCGCCTTTCACATCGAGAACCGACCCGGCAGATTCAAAATAATAAACACCGTCGGCGACGTTCTGCCCTAAAGAGTCAACGACCGGATTGGAGTCGATTGCAAAAAACAGCTGCGCGGCGGTCTGATTGGCCTTATATAGCTGAACATTAGCTCCATCAGCAGAGCTGCCGCCCGCGATATCGAGCACGTAATCAAAGTTAAGGACGGAATGTATCGTCAAGCCTCCATCGGCGTCCTTAACGGCAATCCACTTTTGCGCGCGCGTACCGTTAGCCACATACTGCTGAACATTACGACCAGACTCGGCTATACCACCAGAAACATCAAGCACCAAGCCGGAACCGGTGTTTTCGAAAGTTAAAAACCCGTTCTCGTCCTCATGCACTAACCAGCGCTGAGCTTTAGTCATATTCGAGTTGTACATCTGAACATTAGCGCCATTTGAGGAAGATCCGCCCGCAACGTCCCACACCTTGCGCGAGGCATTGCTGCAAGCAAAAACATAGGTCGCACCGTCAGAAAGCGACCCCTTGTTTTTGACGGCTAAGCCCTCAACGGTCTCAGCATCTTGAGGCGTCGTACCATCGGCCGATTCGACGGCAGATGTCGACGAGTCTTCAGATCGCCCCTCGCTAGATAGCACAGTCGAGCTATTCGGAGCTAAGCTACCGTCACCGTCATCGGCTGCACCCAATTCGATTACTCGATTAGCGTCGGGTCCGTTCGTGGACACTTCTTCGGCAAATAACGGAGATACTCCAACGGAGGAAACAAAAAGACACGCAGCCAAAGCCACTACCGAAATAGCAGCTAGGCCACGGGTATATCGGCTGCAACTCATATCAGACCCCCGATTCAAATTAACACCGAATCTATAATAGTTGATACGAGCCGCGATATTGTTGCAATTGGTTACTTAATAACGACTGCTTGCGCACCTCTTTGCTGGTAGACCCAAGCAATCCAATCTCGATCATAGGTGGTATAGCCATCGATGGTATCGGAGATCATGACCTTGTTTGTTTGAGGGTTATAACCCTTCAGGACAACCGTATGCGAGTTAACGCAAGCAAAATATCCACCCTGTCGGGCATAGATATTTCCAACATTACCCTGATGAACGGTAGTCCAAATAATGACCGGATGTCCATCATCAAGGTAATTGCAAAGGTCATACAGAGAGGTTCCTGACACGTCGTACGAACGCAGGCTGCTCCCCCTACTTGCTAGGAAATTATTGGCAGCCCTATTGAGTCCAGGAGCGCAGATCTCGTTACCATTGTTATAGCTGTGGGGGTCTCCCCAGAAGCACCAGACAAAGTCCCAGGAGCTACGGGGGATCCATCGATCGGCCATTTCGCAAGGACCAACACCAAAACCGTAATAGTTAAGGACGTTGGTCAGAGCCGCCGATTCACAGCCGTTGGGAAGACCAACGGAGTACTGATTGTAAACTGGGACAGCCAGATCTACCGCCTCGGGCGTATAGCTCGTCTGGGCAAAGTAAAATCCTTGCGCGTCGGTGCCATTAGCAGCGTAAATCTGGATATTGGCTCCATCATTAAGCGCACCCCCGTTCACATCCAAAACGAGTGAGTCGTTAAGCGCAGAACGAATGAGAAAGGAGCCGCCGCCCACGTAATCAACACGCCAGCGCTGAGCGGAGCTTCCATTCCCCTGCCACTGCTGAACGTTAGCGCCCGAAGCACCCTGAGCATTCAGGACATCGAGATATTTTTTGCTTCGGCAGTTTTGAATCGAAATGGTTCCATCCGAGTTAACGCTGACGATCCATTTTTGAGCGCCAGAATCATTGGAAGACCAAAGCTGCACGTTAGCACCGTTGGAACGAGAGCCGCTCGCCACGTCTAGCACCTTAGAACGGTTATAAGAAGCGGCAATAACATAGGTACCCGAATCAACTAACGAGCAGGCAGATAACTTGAAAGACTGTGCCAAGGTGCCGTTAGAATCATACGTCCTAATATTAGTTCCGTTGCTTGTTGAGCCACCTGCGGCACCTAGGACCTTGCCGGTTGCAACGTTAACGAAGTTGACACCGCCCTTGTCAATCTGGGCGGTCCAAAGCTGAGCGTCGGCATAATCAAAAGATCGGACGCAGACGTTGCCATCTTCATCTGCCGTTAAGACCTTGCCAGACACCAGGCTTTCAACGGTATAAGTATTATCTTGGTCGGCAACCTTGGCAACTTTCCATTTCTGAGCAATCGACTTGTTGCTTCCATAGAGCTGAACGTTAGCGCCATCACTGGCCGAGCCGCCTGCAACGTCCAAAACCGCAGAGGAGGAAGCAGGGCTCGAAATGATAAAGAAACCCTCGGGCAAAAGCGAAGTCAGCTTTGTAAAGGCAAGACGCTGCGATGCGGAATCAGACGGGATGTCTCCGTACACATTAGAGTTGGCAACGCTTAAGACCAATCCGGTCGCTTTATTCGTTGCCGTATAGAAACCGTCATCGTTACGAACAATGGAAAACAGCTGATTTGCGTTATTGCCGTCACCGCTCCATTGGTGGACATTTGTTCCAGGGCACACATTGCCACCATCGACATCGAGAGCCTTGCCAGACTGGGCGTTCACGATTCGATAGTAGCCATTCTCATATACAAATTTAAAGACCTGAGCAAACGTGCCATTAGCAGCATAAGTCTGGACGTTTGCCCCGTTAGAAGAGGACCCTCCGGAGATATCAAACACACGAGATGAATCCGATGCCAGAGAAATAGTGAACCAGCCGTCCAAACCAAGATCGTCGGACGGGGCTACATCGGGAACGGCCGATACAAAACGAACGTTTTGGGCGGCGGTACCGTTGCTCGCATATGTTTGAATATTGGCACCATTCGAGGAAGATCCGCCTGTAACATCTAGAACTAGTTCGGGCAGGACCGCGGACTGCAGCCGGAACGAGCCACCAGGCACCGAGGGAACGGCGATCCAGCGCTGGGCACGCGATCCATTGGATGAATACTGTTGAATATTGGTCCCCAACCTACAAGAACCGCCCGCAATATCAAGCACCTTGCCAGAGGAAACGTTTTTGATAATCAAATAGCCAAGTTCATCATGTGAAATGTCCCACTGTTGAGCCGCTGTCATATTCGACACATACGACTGAACATTGCCGCCGTTGGCTTTAGAGCCACCGTTCACGTCCAGAACCTTAGCTCCTTCAACGCCGAGTGCCAAGACATAGCGCCCATCAGCAATATTGCCAGCATTTTGCTGGGCAAGCGCATCCAGTTGTTCGCGCTGAGCGTCTAAATTGAAAAATGTCCAACGTTGAGCAATCGTGCCATTATCCGACCAAGTTCGCACGTTCGTGCCGCTACTTGTATTACCGTTGGCGATATCAAGGCAGATCGACGGATCAAGCGCGGACACCAGCTTGATGGAGACCCCATCCTTAACGGCAATCCATTTTTGCGCCGCAGAACCATTCGACGCATATTGCTGGACGTTCGTTCCAGATTGAGCGCTTCCGCCAGAAACATCAAGAACAAGACCGGAACCACTGTTGGTTAATGTGACAAAGCCATTTTGATCATGAGAAACGATCCACGTTTGTGCACCCGTGGCGTTGAGAGCATATATTTGGACATTCGCACCCGATGACCTAGATCCGCCCGCAACATCAAGCGTCTGCCAGGAACTTTTTGCCGAGCGAATATAGTAGGTACCGTCAGCGAGGTCGGAGGCGTGGGCGGCAGCAAGCTCGGCGAGGATAGCAGCCTTGGGCTTCTCGAGCGTAAACGTCTGAGCAACGGATTCATTGGATTGATAGAGACGGATTTCTGTTCCGTTGGAATCGCTGGCGCCGGCGATGTCGATGGCAAAATCATCATCGACGACAGGCGAAAAGACGAGTCCGCCGCCAACCTGTCGAGCATGCCATGCAAAGCCCCAGGTGCCATCATCGCCGATGTTCTGCGTAAGACGCGGATGGTCCGAGAAATGAGAGACATCGTTTGGGTAGCAAAGGTACAACCCCGACTTAATATTCTTAAAAGCGTATTGACGGCTGCCAAGATCAACAAGGACAAACTGCTGTGCAGCCGTCTCATTTCTGTCAAACAGTTGAATCGCCGTTCCGGCACTCACCGATCCGCCCGTAACATCGAGCACTCGATGCCCCGACAAAGTCGAGGTAAGAAAAAAGGTGCCCGCGTCAAGGGTCGCATATTTTGTCAGATTAACGCCCTCAGTGGAGTCCTCGGATGCACTGTCGAGGTTCTCGTCGCTCGACTCACCCTCCTGGGCAATATCGCTTGAAAGCGAATCTGAAACAGAGCCGGCGGCATCCTCGGTTTGCTCAGCATCCTCGGCGGAAAGCCCAATCGAAGAAGTCTCGGCAAATGCTGTTGAACCCGAATTGAGCCCGATGGGCAGCGCCAGAAGCAGTCCCAGAAAACATCCCACTTGCAATAATGCGCAAGCGCATTTTATATGACGCATGACATCCCCCAGAAGGTCTCGCCAACACCTACGACGTAGTGCATTTCCCCACGAGTTCGTATTACTTAAGCATCGCATCATGCAATCCAACATGTGGAAAAAATGCATATACTTTTGTTTCATTTAATCGCGGTTTAGCGCAATATGCAACTCTTTGCGTCAAAAGAAGGCGGCTCGCCAAACGCGAGCCGCCTTCTACCTTAGTAGTTTTAGTAGTTAACTACCTTCGTTCCATAGGGGATGTTGTCATAGATCCATTTAGCGTAATCGGTTGTAAGCCTAATGCACCCAGCCGACGCGCGATGGCCCATCGTGTGATCCATCACATTGAACGTTCCCGTATAACAAGGCTGCGAATGGAATAAATAGTCTCCATAAAACTGCGTGTAGTACCAGCAGGTATATCCGTGTCCAAACGAAATGCCCTTTCCGTAAACAGAGAACTCACCCAGCACCGTTGGCGACCCATTTTTGCCTGGAGCACACTGCCAGAAGGACCAGAGCCTCCAATTACCACGAGAGCCCCTAAAAATACCTGTACGGCATCCAACGGTATCAGTCAAAATTAGCCATTCCGTGTTGCTGTTATACCACTGCGCACGGTTATACATTGCCTGCTGATCGGCAGGCAGCGGCTGCACGTACGTAGCAGCTCTGAAGGTAAACCGCTGCGCCCTTGAATCGTTACTTGCGTGCAGAGTGACGTTCGTTCCGTTTGCGCTGTTGCCTCCAGAAACATCGATTACGAACGCTCCATTCAGAGCGGAAGACAGCTTAAATCCACCGGGTACATAATCGATAAACCAACGCTGGGCAGCACTGCCATTCCTAGACCATTGTTGGATATTGGTTCCAGAAGATGCAGCCCCATCTTTTACGTCAAGAGCCTTGCCACTGGCGGCATTTACGATGTTGTAAGAGCCATCACCGTTACGAGAGAAGTTCCATTTTTGAGCACCCGAATCGTTGTTCTGCCAAATCTGAACGTTTGCACCGTCCGAGTGCGATCCGCCAGAAACATCTAAAACCGATCCCGCGTGAGAAGCCATTCGGATGAAATACGTACCATTGTCGATGGTTGCCGAAGTAGCGCGCAGGCGGAATCTCTGCGCAGCGGAGCCATTGGAGGAGTGGACTTGAATATTGGAAGTCGACGCAAAATTACCGCCCTTCACATCAAGCGAAAGGTCTTGGTCATCCGCCGACACAAACTCAATACCATTGCTATCGATTCGCGCCACCCATTGCTGCACCTTCACATCTGCCGGTGCCATCGTGCAAACATTGGTACCGGAAACAGCAAGTCTGTTAGTTGAGCAAACAGATTCAAACGTATAGGTATTCTTCGCTCCATCCACCTTTTTAAGCAGCCATTTTTGGGCGAAGGAACCATTGCCGGTATAGAGCTGAACGTTAGCGCCGGAGTCAGCGGATGCACCCGCGACATCAAGTGCATAGGAGGAATTTGCAGACGGATAGACCTCATAAAGGCCTTCGCTCAGCAGGTCTTCTTGCTCGGCAAAGACAAACGACGTCTGGACAGAATCTCCCGCCGTGGCAACAACCAGATTTGAACCGGACACAGCGAGCATGAGCCCTGTGCCCTTATTGATGAACGAATAGCTTCCGTCCTCATTGGCAATGACACTGAAAAGCTGGTTGTCGTTGGGACTTTCATCCCACTGCTGGACATTCGTCCCGGGGACAACGTCACCAGCCGCAACATCGAGCACCTTACCGGAACCAGCATTACGCAGAACATAGTAACCGTCTCGATACTCAGCCTTAAATAGCTGGGACAGCGTGCCATTGCAGGAATATGTCTGAACGTTGCCCCCGTTCTTTAATGAGCCACCGGCAACGTCAAAGGCAACAGCGCCATTTGAAGAGGGTGAAATAACGAACCAGCCCTTGTCTTTCAAAATGTCATCGCACGGACCAACTGACGCAGGGTTCGCGGCAATAAAGGTAAAGCGCTGCGCGGCAGTTCCATTCGAAGCATACAACTGCACGTTTGTCTGAGAGTTCAGCGAGCCGCCGGCAACGTCAAGTGCGCGCTGTTGCCAAACAGCAGAAAGAAGTCGAACGCTTCCATCACCATTCGGTACCGCAATCCACTTTTGTGCATAGTTCGCATCGCCACAAGCCGCGTGCTGCTGGACGTTCGTTCCCAGGGAAGTTGAACCCGCGGAAACATCAAGGACTTTGCCAGACTTTACGTTCGCTATTGTGAGGTAGCCGTCATCGTCATGCGAAACACGCCAACGCTGTGCGGCAGTCGTATTCGATTGATAGATCTGCACGTTTGCACCGCTAGAAGCAGAGCCGCCGACAACATCGAGAACCATTCGAGACAAGTCCGGACCAGCAACGATCGCATAGTCTCCGTCTTTGACGACTTCCCGGTTAACGGAAGCGAGCTTATCGAGCTCGGAACGTACGACCGTCGGATCCACAAAATAGAAGGATTGGGCTGCTGTTCCATTTGCACTGTATAGCTGAAGTCCTGCGCCGGGCACAATAGAGCCACCGGGGACGTCGGCGACCTTTTGTCCGTTCAAGCCCGACACAATCCGATAGCGCTCGCCGTCTTTCTCGATGATCCACTTTTGGGCCTTGGTTCCATTGGCGGCATAGGTCTGCAGCTTCGTGCCGTTGGCGTCATTGCCGCCCGCCGCATCCAGAACCGCCCCGGCACCATGAATCGCAATGGTGCGATACCCGTCCGACGTAGTTGAGACATCGAACGTTTGAACGCCTGAATATCTGAACTTGTCAAAGGACAGCGATCCGCCGTCTGTGATCAGCGCAAACGAATCATTCGAGGCCAACATAGCATATGTCCCATCAGGAAGGTCAGCGAGATGCGCCGCCGCCCGATCATCGAGCTGCTGCTGCTCGGTTTTGGCAGGCGTTAGTACCCATCGCTGAGCTGCCGTACCATTTGCCTCATACAACTGCACGGCAGAGCCATTTGCGGCAACTCCACCCGCCACGTCAATGGCAAACGACTGGTTGAGCGCCGAAATAAAGGTGTAGCTGCCATCGGTTTCTTTAATTGCGACCCAGCGCTGCGCAAGGGTGCCGTTATCGGACCAAAGCTGAACGGGATTCCTATTGCTCGCGCTGCCGCCGGGGACATCAAGCGTGCAACCCTTGACAGAAGCAATGACAACAAAGCCATTCTGATCGTGAGACACTCGCCAGACCTGAGCATTCGTCTTGTTCTCACTGTACAGCTGCAACTTTCTGCCAGCAGACGCCGTGCCACCAGGAACATCAAGTACAAAATTGCTGTTAACCGAAGAGCCAAAAGTGTACAACCCATCCGTAAGGTCATCGACGTGCTCGGAAGCGAGATCATAGACAGACTTGGGCTTTTCCGGTTTCACAGCATCAGTCGAATCCGATGCATTCGAATCGGACGTACTGTCCACGGACATAACTTCGTTGGTAACGAGCTCGGACTCGTTCAACTGGTCTGCAGCCAGAGAGGCATTTGTATCTTGGCCGGTAGCCGCGTTGTCTTCAGCAAATGCGGGAACGAGACAAATTCCCAACAGAAGCACGATAAACACCGAAGCAAACATAGCTTTTCGATTGCCCATGTCTGTCCCCTTTCATACGGTTGCTTACACTCTATGCCAAGAAGCGCGCCCCATCGTCGAGAGATTCGTGAGCAGCAGCTTAACCCCGAAAGGCCAATCAGGTTAAAAGCATGTTGCAATAGCACAATCGCGAAATCTCTGCTGCAAAGTCACCATGGATCGGCGCCCAACCAAGCTCGCGGCGGAGCTTGCTAGCGTCTATGGCGTACCGTCGATCATGGCCGGGACGGTCCTTAACCCAATCGATAAAGTCTTCGTCTTTGCCCATTGCTTTAAGAATGGTCTTGAGGACTTCGAGATTGCTGCGCTCGCAATTGGCTCCGACAAGATAGGTCTCCCCGATCCTCCCTTTGGTCAAAATGAGCCAAACAGCACGAGCGTGGTCATCGACATGAATCCAATCGCGTACGTTTAGACCGTCCCCGTACAATTTAGGACACTCCCCGCGCCGGACGCATGCAATCGAATGCGGAATGAACTTCTCGGTGTGCTGATATGGACCATAGTTATTACAGCAATTAGAAATTGTTGCCTGCAGACCATAGGTACGAATCCAAGCTCTCACAAGCATGTCAGATGCCGCCTTGGAGCTTGAATAGGGGCTACTCGGTCGATAAGGAGACTCCTCGGTAAATCTACGCGGATCATCAAGCGCCAGGTCTCCAAACACTTCATCAGTCGAAATGTGATGAAACCTGACATGGTGTCTACGAGCAGCTTCCAAGAGTTGGTATGTGCCCTCGACATTCGTTTTTATAAACGGGCTAGGATCGACAATCGAATTGTCATTATGGGACTCCGCGGCATAGTGAATAATTGCATCGTGCCCGGGAACGACTCGATCAAGCAAATCCGAATCGCAGATGTCACCAACAACAAGCTTAACCCTGTCCTCCGGAAGCCCAGCAATGCCGTCAGGATTAGCAGCATAGGTCAGCTTATCCAAGACGGTGACGCGTACATTCGGAACATTATTCACGACATAGCGGACAAACGCCGAACCGCAAAAACCACAGCCGCCCGTAACCAAGATATTGCCGTATTTTCGCCCCATGCGCATCGCCCCCCATTTAGCTCTGGCTTGTACCATTTTCCCATAATCTGCTTGAAGAGAGTGAAGCAACCCTTACCGTTGCCTTCACCCAAACGCAACTAAAACCGTTGCAAACGCAATTAGGTATAATTCTTCCAAATCGCCTAGAGAAAGTGTTTGAATGCTGACCGTAATCGTGCCTACTTACAATGCCGAGCCGTATCTTTCTCAGGCTATAGGCAGCCTATTAAACGAAAAGAAAATTGAGCTGGAAATCCTCGCCATCAACGACGGATCCACCGACAACTCGCTCGCCATTATGCAAGATTTCGCTGCGCGCGACTCGCGCGTTCGAGTGATCGATAAGGCAAACCAGGGTTACGGCGCAACCTGTAATCTGGGCATTCGCGAGGCAAAGGGCGACTGGATTGCCGTCCTCGAGCCCGATGACTGGATCGAGCCCGGAATGTACTCCGACATGCTTGCCTTTGCCAAGCGCGAATTTGGCGATCCGAACAAGCTCGATATTATTGAGACCCCGTATTGGATCATTCGCAACCCCGATACCCCCCAAGAGGTCAAACTACATTGCGCATATCGCGGTCGCATTAAACCGCCTCGGCAACCGTTCACCATTCACGACGCTCCACACCTGCTGGCCCATCATCCGTCCATTTGGTCGGCAATCTATCGTCGCGACTTCCTGTTGCAAAACAATATCTGGTTTAAGGAAATCCCCGGTGCGGGCTGGGCCGATAATCCATTCCTTGTCGAAACGCTCTGCCAGGCAAAGGCGATCGCTTACTGGCCCAAGTCGTATTACTGCTACCGCGAGGAAACACCCGAAAAGGCGGCCGCTCTGGCCAAGCGTGACCCCTTGATGCCGTTTAATCGCTGGAACGATATGGTCGATATTCTTGAGCGGCTCAACGTCACCGACCCCGCCGTTTGGACACCCCAAATCACACGTGGCTTCACCTATATGGGCATCATGATTGAGCACACCGGAATTGAAGGGCACCCCGAAATCGAGCAGGCCATCCACAAGATGTTCGAACGCATGCCGCAAGAGCTGGTATTTGCCAATTCTCGCGTTACTCCCGCGGCCAAAAAGCTCTATTCCGAGTATATGGGTATCGCCAACCCTAAAATCAGCTACTGCGCATACGCCAAGGACCTCGTGGGCGAGGGCTTGTATAACGTATGGAACAAGGGGCCCAAGCAAACTCTAAAAATGATCACATCGCACTTTAGCTCATACAACGCACGCGCTGGAAAATAGTCTGATGGGCAGCAAAGCAAGCAGAAATACCTCCATCGAGGCGCTGCGCTTGGTAGCGGTCGCCGGTATCGCGGTGTTCCATACCTTTCAGTGGACCTTCCAAGCCGTCTGCACCAGCCTACCGGAATACGCGCCGCTCGCTGTGTTCCCTTACTCCGGCGCGCTCGGCTTTATCAACCTGCTGGGCTGCTGGGCCAACGAGGTCTTCTTTATGATCTCGGGATACTTCCTTATTCCCTCGGCGGTACGCGCCCTCCAAAACGGTTCATCCGCGCAGGGTCTCACGCTTAAATCGCTTGATCGCCTCAAAAAGATCGTCTTGCCCACGCTCTTTTATTGCGCCACCTGCCTGTTTGTTTCGATGTACGTCTATCCCCTACCAGAAATCTCGCTGCATGAGATTGGCTGGCTCACGTTGGGCATCGAGTTTATCTGGGTCTACGCCGTCTCCGTATTGCTTGTCCCAGTGATTGCGCTGATACGACAGCGAATCGGCAGCAAAAGAGCCCCGTTTGTCGTAGCCCTTCTTGTGCTCGCAACATTTGGAATCAACTGCTACATCGCGGCGACGGCAAACGAAGCGGCCGGTATCATTCTGTGGCGCAAACTCATGAGCGCAGTTACCTACCTGGTCGCGTTTATTGCAGCTGGAGAAATGTGGTTTGCCCTCGAATACCACGGAAACGCATCCGGCGCTCAAAAATCCAAGATCGTACTCATCGGACTCGTTGCCACCACCATCGCGCTCGAGCTTCTGCTATCGGCAAATAGCCAGTACGACGCGCTCTGGAAGCTCTCCTTCAAGTCCACTTCCGTCATATCCTTTATCTTGGCCGCCGCATCCGTTGCCGCCGCAGCGCTCCATCAGCCGCGCCACGAAACCTCAGCCGCAGACAAGACAATCGTGTCTCTCGCCGCAGGAACACTCGCTTTCTACGCCGTACAATCGTTTACCTGCAATGTCTGGCGCCCCATCTTCGACAAGGCAATCTACACCATGGCGACAGGCATCCAAACGGGAGAGCCCCGTCCAGCCGCCGCCATTTTGCTCGGAATCCTTATGAGCCTTTGCCTCGCGCTTGCCCTGCTCCTCATGGATATCGCGCGCAGGGCCGTAGTCAAGTCCATCAAGGCCCACATGAACAGCTAGACGTCCTTCTGACTCCTCAGACCACGAAGCGCGCTTACACCTGAAACAAATAAAATCGCAAAGACAATCGCCCAATTCTTGCAGCCAAATACCGGAATATGAACGATCGCATGGTCATGCATAACAACGAAATAACCCAGAACAACAACCAGAGGCAGTGCCATGAGCAGCGACTGGATCAACACCTTTCGACGACGACCGCCTTGCGCGCCGCCCCGTATCGAGCAAACGAGCACGGCAACCCAAATCGCTAATACGGCAGCAAACGAAACAAGACAAACGACGTTCGAGATCATCGCATAACCAGCTGTTGAGCAAATGGCAAACAGCTGCGGGCTCATGTAATAAAACGCCTTCAAAATCTGAGGCCAGTCAGCCTGGGGCAACAGTGACGAAGTCCCATGCGCAGACCAAAGGCCCATCTCGCCCAGAACGTTCGAAAAGACCTCGTCCCAGCCCAGCACAAATGCCGCGACAACCCATTTCATCGCCCAGGTAAACACAAACGAAAGCCCAAACCCAAAGAGCGCCTGCAGCATCGTGACGACGCAACGCTTGGGGCGCTCATCCTTGGGGAGCGCAATGAAGGCGAAAAAGCAATGCAGGGCGACAACTGCGGCAGGAATCGTTAAAAAGTCAAGAAACGAAAACACGGCGCCCGTCGCTATCGACCAAAGGACAAGGCGGCTTGTGAAAACCCGTGCGTTCGGGGCCGAGCCCAAACGAAGGCTCATGCAAGACATCATGATGAGCGCCACAAAGAACGAGATGCACAGCAGCAGATCACCGATAAAATTGAAAAACAGGTTGGTCGAGAACAACAGGATTGTAAGGAACCCCAACGTCAATGGCTTTGAAAATCGCTTCCGCAAGGCAACGTAAGCGCAAGCGGAGCCGGCAATCGCCAGAGCGGCCGCAGGCACCACGACAACGTCGATACCACCAATAAACAGGCAGACATTCGTAAGTAGCTGCCATCCATGCCAATACCGATAGTACTGCTGATGCGTAATCCCGCCGGCTTTCGTAACGTCATCAATCTCGGCAACAGTCATCGTCTTAAACGGAGAACCTTGGTCCATTTGCTGTGCGACTTCAATGATAAAGCGATTGTTATCAAAGCAAACAGGACCAGCTGCAACACGGTGGTCGTAGACATACATGTCAGACAACAGGGCAGAGGACTCCGAACCCTGCGCATGTGACTCGACAACGGGCCTCGGCAGGCAATTCGCCGCGGTATTGCTCAGGACGAATGCGACCTGAAAAACCAAAAACAGCAACATGACCTTGACGGGAAGGCTATCGGCAAAGGAAGCTAAACGAGTTTTATTCACAGGGCATCCAAACAGAAAGATCGCGTCCACAGGAATCGGCACCTACGTAATACCACAATGCGCGCTTGAAATCTCGCCACACGTCAACCAGGCTTGTAGCAAACGTTCTTGCTGATTAGCGGAACATTACCCGCGGGCGCCCGCCTACGCTTACAATAGTCGTGTCCCATGGGACACGTTGTTTATTCCGCAGGGCCGATATGCTGCCCACGCGAAAGGATATTCTCGTTCATGACTTCTACCCTCCCCGCTCCCATCGACAAGCTCGCCATCGTCGTCGTCACCTATAAGCGCCAGGAACTCCTGGCCAACCTGTTCGACTCCATGACCGAGCTCACGGCAACGCCCTGGCGTATCGTGATCGTCGACAACGAGAATTCGCGCGAGACCAAGGCCATGTGCGCGGCGTTTAACGAGCGCCTCGCCAACCTGTGGGGCATCGACGCCGATCAGCCCGACGCGCAGGGCGGCACCGACCGCGTCATCTACGCCCCGCAGCTCAAAAACGGTGGCGGCGCGGGCGGCTTTTCCGCCGGCACCAAGTGCGCCTACGATCTGGGCGCCCAGTGGTTTTGGGTGATGGACGACGACGTGCTCGTCATCCCGGAGGGCATCGAGCGCCTGGCCAAGTGGACCGACCGCTACGACGTCATCCAGGGTTCGCGCCTGGACTTTGACGGCGGCGCCTTCTTTTGGCAGTACCAGCTTATCCTTTCGCTTGGCATCCCCAACCCCATCGCTAAGTGGGACCTGGGACCCGAGGGCTATCGCGCCATGAACCAGCTGTGCTTTGAGGGCGGCCTGTTCTCACGCCGCGTTGTCGACAAGATCGGCCTGCCTGACGCTCGTTTCTTTATCTACGGCGACGATGCCTGCTATGGCTATGTCGCCAGCCAACACTTCCCTGCCGCCGTGGTTGCCGACGTGGTGCTCAAGCGCGCCCGCGCCGTCTCCAACTGGGATATCGCCGGTAAGCGTCAGCTCAATTCCACCAGTGACACCAATCGCTACTACATCATGCGTAACCGCGGCTACTTGGCCCGCTACATGCAAATCTACGGTGATTACCACCCCATTTTGTTCCGTTTGGGCAATGTGGCGACCTTCTGCAAGGAGTTTATCCGCCTTGCCGCCGTCGACAAGTGCTTTAAGACCGGCATTCCGGCGCTGCGCCGTGGCATGAAGGATGCCCGCAAGATCGTACGCGACCCCAACTGGAAGCCCATGCCGCCCATGAAGGAAACCGAGTAAAGCCGGCCCTCCTATAACTTCTGACATGCGACGGCAACTCGCTGTCCATCAAAGCCAAACCCCCAGCGCATGCGGCCCACGGCAGGACGTGGCACGCGAATGTCGTCGAGACCGCTCCGCTCGATATCGAGCAATGCCTGTACCGACAGAAGCTCTAGGCCCAACGCATCGACATCGGGGTCGTACAGCATGCTGACCGAGATCAGCGGGCGGCTATCCAATATGCCAAGTGTATCCGCCGCATCAAAGGTATTGGCGGCCGGAAACACCTGGAAACCCCCAAACTCCGAACCGTGCGCTCGTTTTGTAACGGGGTCGGCATACCCAGGCAACCCAAAACAAAGACCCTGCAGTGCCAAACGAAAAGCCAGTAGCAAATCCGACACGTCTCCATCGACGCCCAAGTCATTAATAATTGCGTCCAAAGCTCGCCTAACTGCACGCTCGTCTCCGCGGCAAAGACCCTCTTGGAAATCATCGATAGTCTCGGCACTCTCGGCAGCGCACTCGAACCATTCGATAATCACAAGACGCAGCGCATGCCGGAGCTCGTTATTGGGAAGGCGCAGGGCGCGGGGCAGACTGCCGTCCGCCTGGCGATCAGTCGCATCTGTCGTCAGGAGTCCACTCAAATACAAATCGGTCCAAATACCTTCCGCTGTCCCGGCATCAGGCTTCACGGCGTCCAAGCACAGTGGCCCCTTAACACAGCCATACGGATTAAGCAAATCAAACATTGCCGCAAGCCATCTTAAATCCCAGGCGCCCACAGTCTCGTTCAGACAATCGGCATAGCAACATACATCAAAGCGCGTTGGCGGCAGGCAGCCCCGAGCCAAGAACTCAACCACACGCGTCGGGTTCGAACAATAGAACCCGCCAAACCGGTAGCCTTCGAACCATTCACGCGCGCAATCCAGTCTGTCGCTCTGACCAGTGTAATCTAGCAGCGCCCTGTTTTCGGCATCCGAAAAACCAAAGCGGCGATCGCACCAGCTCGACAAGGGCGAAGCCAAACAATACGGGCAGTTGCGATGCGCAAATGCCGCCTGCGCGGGGCCGGGTCGCTCCCCCATCAAGCAAACCAGCCGCAAAGAATCGAACGAGGAGACAATGCCCTCAAAGAGCAGGCGGTCAAGCAACTCGATAAAGCACGAGCCATAGGCGGCCTGCACCTGCATATGATTCGAAAACGCCGCGTCATACCCATCAACCAGCAGCACAACCTGTTCATCACATGCCATACGGAGGAGCTCGATTAACACGCCAAGAGCCGAATCGATTTCATCAGGAGCGGCAACACCACGTGCTACGCGCTCGATATGGCGCACGTCGCCGCGCGCTAAATCGGGAACTTCCAGCAGCGGCAACAGACGAGCGCACTCACGAGCGACGGCATCGCGCATGGCGGCCTCGGCATCGCCGCCTCGATAGGAGGAAGCAGAAAAATCCAAAACAATGACCGGATAGCGTGCATACTCATCACGATAGATGCCATCTTCTGCGTCCCATATTTGGCTACCGATGAACAGATTCACGCTCGACGAGCCGGGCACAGGACGCTCCAGATAACATTTGAGCATGGAGAGGTTCATACTCTTGCCAAACCCATGAGGCCGACAACAAAGCGCCACAGTCGATTCGCAATCTAAGATATCGGCAATAAACATGGTCTTATCAACTAAAACACAATGATCGGCGGCATCGGCAAAATCATGAATATCAATCGGCAGAACAGCATTTCCGCCGGGATTGAGCAACTTTACGTCAAAGGTGTTATCAATATCATACATTGCCTGTTCAGACACCGTTTTATCTCCCCTTTTATAATAACGATGCCATTTTAGCGACTATCTTGATAACAATTTTATTGTTCAACAAATGATTCGGGTAACGGTAGAAATGACTCCATAAGGGGGGCATAACAAAACGATTCGCAACAAATAGGGGTCCGGTGCTATCGCATCGGGCCCCTATTTCAATCCCTAAGGCAAAACACTCGCTGAGAGCCTACTTTTGGGCGTCTTTCTCCGCAGCGTCTTTGTTTTGCTGGTCAAGTTTATGCTTACCGCTCACAATAGACGTAGCGCCCAATGTGGCCAAGCTCGCGCTGGCAAGGCTCGCCATCAAAATCAAGTCACCCGTCTTGGGCATGCTGCCCTTAGAGGACTCAGTCGTCGTGGCTGAAGCAGTCACAACCTTGGTCTTACCCTGGTTCTGGTCGGCGGCATCATCAACCAGGCCCTTGGACCCATTGTCGTCCGTGTGCTTGCCATCCTTATCAAGGCGGGGATCCTTCGATTCCGCACCGTCTGATTCCGTGCCCTTGTCGGAATCAGACCCCTTAGAACCCTCGTCCTTCGAATCGCCCTTAGCATCCTCGGTCTTTTCCGTAGCGCCCTGGTCGGAGCCATCCTTCTTGGAAGACGAGCTGCTGTTGATGTCAACCATCAGCGAGGAGCCAAACATGGAGCCAAGTTGTTCGCTCGCAGAGGGTTTGCCATTCGTCGACGAGTCGCTCGAACCGGCAGTCGATCCACCGGCGGAAGAACCAGACCCTGCCGCAGCATCTGCGGAATTCGAAGGCGAGGCAGACCCCGCGCTGCCGCCCGATGCGACATCGCCATTTCCGTCGCTTGCTCCGGCATCGTATGAAGGAGCATCGACGGTATCCTCGTCGGCACCATTGGTATCGGCACTAGGCCCAGAGGGAGCAACGGGAGCGGCGGGCGCCTGGCTAGGCGCTGGAGTCACGGGCTTGGGCTCAGGCTCGGGCTCAGGCTCGACCGGCGGCGTCGCCGCGGCCTCGTCCTCGGTAATATAGACCAGGCAATCCTTAAGCTCGTTCTTGTAACGGTTCTTCCAGCCCTCGTGATATTGCGGCTGGCTCGAGTACTTACGGGCAACGTTATTGACCACGCTGCTGGAAAGCGCCGTCACAAATTCACGGTCGGTCATATCGTTTGTAAGATTTGCCCAGCGGAAAAAGTCCTGGCAGCCATAGGTGCCGCACATGTTGGTGATGCTCCACACCATACCCTTGACGCAATCGACGCGGCCAGAGATATCAATACCAAGCGCGCTCTTGAGCCAGGCCTCGGTCACCGCGTAATAGGAGTTGTATGCATATGAATCTTGCAGCGCCGAGAACTCAGCCGGATCGGCATTATAGGCGCCCTGGAAGGCCTCCTGTGCAATACGGCCCAGCTCCGTCAGCTGGCCATTGGAATACATGGGGTTGCTTGCGTTGGAGATATCGCCCCCGCGTTCAATTGCAGACTTAAGCATGCCGTACTTGGCAGGATTGTAGTTATAGACCTGCTTCATAAACGGGACGAGCGACCAGCGTCGGTCGAACTGGTAATAGCCCAGCGCGTTATAGCCGTCGCCATACGAAAAGCCCTGGTTATAGTTGCCGTGGCTCTCATACTTGGTAAAGTACTTCATCTCGCTGGTCACATTGACAAACGAGACACCTTGGACCGACCTCAGCACGCCCGAGAAAGACTGCTGGGTATAAAGGCCCTTATCGATATCGGTGGCATCCGAGGCAACGCCCGGCGTGGGCTCATCCGCAGCAGCGGGCGCGGGCGCGGCAACGGCGCCAAACGAAAGAGCCAGCGTCAATCCGGCAACAATCGCAGAATGCTTGGGCTGCATAAGATCCTCCTTGCATTGGTGTAGTTAAAGTGCAGTTTGCAAAGATAGATTTAAGTATCGCAGCAAGACCGATGTCGTACAACAACAACTCGACAAACGGTAACGCCCTCCGCGAAATCTTGAGGAATTGCGCTCGAGTTACAGCTTGATATCGAAGTTAATCTCGGGCACGGCCGCCAAGTCGGCCAACGTCACGCCGTCGACGTACTTTTCAATCACGTCGTCCAGACCGCGCCAGAACTTCACAGTAGAGCACAGATCGCTGCGAGTGCAGTTGTTATCGATGCCATCGCATGCGACGGGCGCCGTGCTGCCCTCGACAGCGCGCAGTATATCGCCGGCTCGCACCTCGGCCGGGTCCACGGCCATCATGTAGCCGCCGCCCTTGCCGCGCACACTCTTGAGCAGGCCCGCCTTCATAAGCGGACGGACCAGCTGCTCCAAATACTTTTGCGAAATATGCTCACGGTCGGCAATCTCGCGCAGGGCGATTTTGCCCTCGGCGTCACCGAGCGCCGCGATATAAATCATCAAACGGAGGGCATAGCGGCCCTTAGAAGAAATGAGCATACCTACCCTCCCGGTGCGCTTGAGAAAAAATCATCAGCAGAGTTTGCCCCCGATGCCAAGCGTGTGGGACAGACAATCCCGATTATTATGTCCCACATCTGAAAAGTCGAGTGGATTAGTCGGGTTTTCCCTTGACTAACGCCGAACCCATAGTAACTTTATTCCGAGAAGATTCCTAGGGTTTAGTACACCTATGAGTACACCATATACAGAGAGGGACAGCATGAGCGCAAATCCGCTGCTTTCCATCGAAGGTCTGACCGCCTCCGTGGACGAGAAGACCATCCTCCACAACGTCAACCTCAACGTCGCCGCCGGCGAGACCCATGTGCTGATGGGGCCCAACGGCGCCGGCAAGTCCACCCTCGGCCACCTGGTCATGGGCGACCCCGTCTACACCGTGCAGAACGGGCGCATCGTCTTTGACGGCCAGGACATCACCGAGCTCACCACCGACAAGCGTTCGCGCGCCGGCCTGTTCCTGAGCTTCCAGGCTCCGGTCGAGATCCCGGGCGTGCCGCTGTCGAGCTTTTTGCGCGCCAGCATCGCCGGCCGCCCCGGCCTGGAGATGAAGGGCAAGGAATTCCGCCGTCGCGTCAAGGAGCTCGCGGCCGAGCTCAACATGGACACCGCCTACCTCAACCGCGAGCTGGGCGTAGGCTTCTCGGGCGGCGAGAAAAAGAAGGTCGAAATGCTCCAGCTTCTGCTGCTGCAGCCCAAACTCGCCATCCTGGACGAGACCGACTCCGGCCTGGACGTCGACGCCCTGTCCACCGTCAGCCACGGCATGGACGCCTACCGCAAGAGCTGCAACGGTTCCATGCTCATCATCACGCACAACACGCGCATCCTGGAGCACCTGGATGTCGACCGCGTCCACGTTATGGTCAAGGGCCACATCGTGCGCGAGGACGACGCCTCGCTGATCCCTTGGATCGACAAGAACGGCTTTGAGGCCTTCGAGCGCGAGGCCGCCGAGCAGCGCGCCCAGGCCGAGGCCGCCGCTGCCGAGCAGCAGGCGTAAAGGGGCGACGCAATGACCAAGAACCGCACCGAGGTCGCGGACATCGACCGCAGCCTCTACGACTTCACCTATGGCGAGGAGGGATTCGAGCGCCTCGACGCCGGCATCACGCCCGACATCGTGCGCGAGATCAGCGCCAAAAAGGACGAGCCACAGTGGATGCTCGACCTGCGCCTCAAGTCCCTCGAGATTTTCAACCGTTTTCCCGACCCGACGTGGGGCCCCTCCATCGAGGGCCTGGACATGGACAACATCGTCACCTACGTCAAGCCCAACACCGACCAAAAGCACGACTGGGAGTCGGTGCCCGACGACATCAAGAACACCTTTGAGCGCCTGGGCATCCCCGAGGCCGAGCGCAGCTACCTGGCGGGCGTCGGCGCGCAGTACGACTCCGAGCTCGTCTACCACAACATGCAGGACACCGCGTCCAAGATGGGCATCGTCTACTCCGGCATCGAGGAGGCCCTGCACGACCCGCAGTGGGAGCCACTCATCCACGAGAAGTTTATGACGCTCATCCCGCCCACCGACCACAAGTTTGCGGCCCTGCACGGCGCAGTATGGTCGGGCGGCTCGTTTGTCTACGTGCCCCAGGGCACCAAGCTCGATTTTCCGCTGCAGAGCTACTTCCGCCTCAACGCCAAGGGCGCCGGCCAGTTTGAGCACACGCTCATCATCGTCGAGGACGATGCCGACCTGCACTTTATCGAGGGCTGCTCCGCGCCCAAGTACAACGTGGCCAACCTCCACGCCGGCGCTGTGGAGCTCTTTGTGGGCAAGCGTGCGCACCTGCGCTATTCGACCATCGAGAACTGGTCCAAGAACATGTACAACCTCAACACCAAGCGTGCGCGCGTGGACGAGGACGGCGACATCGAGTGGATCAGCGGCTCCTTCGGCAGCCATGTGGGCTACCTCTACCCCATGAGCGTGCTCAACGGCCGCCGCGCCCGCTCGAGCTTTACCGGCATCACCTTTGCCGGCGCCGGCCAGAACCTCGATACCGGCTGCAAAGTCGTACTCAACGCGCCCGAGACCTCGGCGACCGTCGAGACCAAGGGCATCTCCAAGAGCGGCGGCATCCAGACCTTCCGCAGCTCCATCGTGGCCACGCCTAAGGCCGAGGGCTCCAAGGCAACCGTGAGCTGCCAGTCGCTGATGCTCGACGACCAGAGCCGCTCCGACACCATCCCCGCCATGGACATCCGCGCCAAGAACGTCGACATCGGCCACGAGGCCACCATCGGCCGCATCGGCGACGACAAGGTGTTCTACCTGATGAGCCGCGGCATCTCGGAGGAAGAGGCCCGCACCATGATCGTCAACGGCTTTGCCAACCCGGTCTCCAAGGAGCTGCCGCTTGAGTACGCCGTCGAGATGAACAACCTGATCAAGCTCGAGATGGAAGGAGCGATCGGATAATGAAACAGACCACGAACACGCCGAACGCATTTACGTCATCCGAGCTTCTGCAGTGCGACGTATCGGGAGCGACGAGCCCGACGACGCGTACTAAAGGTACGCGAGGAGGGTCGGAGCCCCGAGACGGCGTGCTGCAGGAGATCGGGGGCGTCAACGCGATGCCGGCTGCCACTTGGGGCTGGCTCAAGATGAACCAGACCAAGCTCGAGCTTTCGGACGAACTTGCTGCCGCTCCTGCCGAGACCGTTGAGGTCGAGGGCCTGGACGAGCAGATCCATGGTGCGGCCGACGCCTTCGACGCCGCCATGGACGCCATGGCCGAGCGCTTCCCCGAGCGCCGCGCCTCTGCCCCCGGCGACGCCGCCGACCGCGCCCGCATCACGCCCGAGACCGAGCTCGACGTGCCTGCCACTTCCGTCTACCAGGCCGGCGCCATCAAGCTCGAGGAGGAGCTCTCCCCCGCTGAAGCCTTCGAGACCGGCATGGGCGAGGCCGCCTACGCCTATCTGGCCGACCATGCCACCAAGCACATCGTCATCGATGTGCCCGCCTACGGCCGTGCCACGGTCACCGTACGCGTGAGTGGCGTCGACGCCGCGGCTGCGATTGCCGCCATCGATGTCGTCGCCCGCCCGCAGGCAACGCTCGACCTGCAGATCGCCCTGGACTCCCCCGTTACCGGCGAAGGCGTCGTGGGCTCCGTGCTGCGGGTGTGCGCCCACGAGTACGCCACCGTCAACGTGACCTGCACGCAGACGCTCGACGACAGCTGGATCGCACTCGACGACACCGGCCTGTTCCTGGACGAGGGCGCGCGCGTCAACGTGCAGCACACCGTACTGGGTGCTGGCGCCAGCGCCACCGGCCTTGCCGGCGACCTGCTGGGCGACACCGCCAAGGTGACGATCGATACCGATTACCTGGGTGCTCGCGAACAAGTGCGCGACTTTAACTACGAGCTGCGCCACCGCGGCCGCAAGACCGAGTGCGAGATCGATGCCAACGGCGTGCTGACCGGCACGTCCAAGAAGGTCTACCGCGGCACCATCGACCTCGTGCACGGCTGCAAGGGTGCTGTCGGCACCGAGCGCGAGACGGTGCTGTTGGCCAACAAGGGCGTCGACAACAAGACCGTTCCCGTCATCCTCTGCGACGAGGACGACGTCGCCGGCAACCACGGCGCCACCATCGGCCACGTCCGCGACGAGCAGCTGTTCTACCTCGCCTGCCGCGGTCTTGACCAAAATGCCGCCGAGGACCTGTTCATCCGTGCCAAGCTGGAGGACGCCGCACTTTCCGCGACCGACGAGCGCACCCGCGCCGCCGTCGTCCGCCTGGGCAACAACCTGATCGATAACTTTGAGGAGGAGCTCGCATGATCGACACCGAGCACGTTAAATGCGATACCTGTACTGCCCCCGAGCCCATGGAGTTCGACGCCAGCGATGAGGCCTCGCGTGGCTGGCCGACCGTCGACATCGAGACCAACCCCTACAAGGCGCAGTTCCCGCTGTTCCAACAGCACCCCGAGATTGCCTTCCTCGATAGCGCCGCCACCGCGCAGCGCCCCGCCTGCGTGCTCGACGCCGAGCGCGACTTCTACCAGCGTATGAACGCCAACCCCCTGCGCGGCCTGTACTCGCTGTCCGTCGAGGCCACCGATGCCATCGCGAAGGTGCGCCAGCAGATCGCTGACCTCATCGGCGCCTCCCAGGCTAATGAGATCGTCTTCACCCGCAACACGAGCGAGTCGCTCAACCTGGTCGCCAAGAGCTTTGCGCCCACGGTGCTCGAGCCCGGTGACGAGGTCGTCATCACCATCATGGAGCACCACTCCAACCTGATTCCGTGGCAGCAGGTCTGCCGCGAGACCGGCGCCAAGCTCGTCTACCTCTACCCCACCAAGACCGGTCAGCTCACGACCGAGGAAGTGCTTGCCAAGGTTGGCCCCAAGACCAAGATCTTGGCCGTGGGTCAGGTCTCTAACGTGCTGGGCGTCGAGAACCCGGTCAAGAATCTCGGCAAGCTCGTGCACAAGTACGGCGGCTATCTGGTCGTCGACGGCGCGCAGTCGCTGCCGCACATGCCGGTCGATGTGGCCGATCTGGGAGCCGACTTCTTTGCCTTTAGCGCGCACAAGGCCATGGGCCCCATGGGCATCGGCGTGCTGTGGGGCAAGATGGATCTGCTCAACGCCATGCCGCCCATGCTTACCGGTGGCGAGATGATCGATTCGGTCACCGAGCAGGACGCCGCCTGGGCGCCCGTCCCCGAGAAGTTCGAGGCCGGCACGCAGGACGCCGCCGGCATCTTCGCCACGGGCGCGGCGCTTGATTACCTGGTTAATACGGTGGGCTACGAAAACATCCAGGCACGAGAGCAGGCACTCGTCCACTACCTGATGGGCGAGCTCATGCAGCTCGACTTTGTCCAGATCATCGGCTCCATCTATTGGGACAACCACCACGGGGTCGTGAGCTTTAACGTCAAGGGCATCCACCCTCACGACGTCGCGAGCATCATGGACATGGACGGCGTCTGCATCCGTGCCGGCCACCACTGCGCGCAGCCGCTGCTCACCTGGCTGGGCGTCGAGAACCTTGCCTGCTGCCGCGCCAGCGTGGCCTTCTACAACGACAAGGCCGATATCGATAAGTTCATCGCCGGCCTGCATCACGTTTGGAGTACGTTCAATGGGTAATCTGTACACCTCCACCACGTTTATGGAGCACAACTCCCACCCCGACTACAAGTACGAGATGGATGCCCCCACGCACGAGCACGACGGCATCAACCCCAGCTGCGGCGATGAGCTCACCCTGCAGCTGCGTGTCGAGAACGATGTAATCGAGGAGGCTTCCTTTACCGGGCACGGCTGCGCCATCAGCCAGGCCAGCGCCGACATCATGGCCGACCTCATCACGGGCGAAACGGTCGAGGAGGCTCGTCGTCTGGCAGGGCTTTTCCTCGCCATGATCCGTGGCGAGGAGCTCTCCGAGGAAGACTTGGAAGACTTAGACGAGGCCGCTCAGCTCCAGGACATCTCACACATGCCCGCCCGCGTCAAATGCGCCGAGCTCGCCTGGCGAACTCTCGACGGCATGCTCGAGGGTCAGGCTAACCAGTAACGGATGCCCCGAATCCAAGGTTTTTGATTGCCGAGCCGCCCGATACGGGCGGCTCGGCTTTTTCATAACGAGCGCACGCGCAGCCACGCTTCCGGCACCCAATCTGTCATTTATCGCACGGCCAACCGCAAGCACAAGCGTTTTTCACAGTACCAAAGGCTTGCCACAGGGCCACGGGGCACGCCGAGCAAAGCGCCAGGCACCGTCCTACTAGGCTCCGGCTCGCCTCCTGCCTGCCGCAGACGGGTCCCCTAGGGTGCGGCGTGCATTTTTGCGAGTTTTCAGCACGCCAAGCTATGTGCATACAAATCACGAGCATAAATTAGCGCCTTCGGGCGCGTATATATTGCGTTTTAGAACAGGCATTACGGTCTACGGGGACGCAAACGCGTGCTTCGGGGCGTATTGGCAGACAAATAATTGTCTCGGGGCCCGCAAGTTGCAAGGTTATAGCAGTTCCGACAGCACTACGATGCTGAAAACTCCGCTTTTTGCACGGCGTGGACGGGGGTAGGCACGGGCAAAACCGGACTGAGCTATTGTTTTATGCAAGACGGAAATCATTCTATGCATATTTAGAGGTGCAGTTAACGTCCAAGCATTTAGAATGATGGTCCCAGTGGGCAGACAGCCCTATCCCAGGCTGTCATCAGTCCGCACCGTCGTTCGAGCACGGGCACGCACAATACGAGAAGCGGTACTTTTGCTTATCCCCGTATACCGCTCAATTTGGCGCACCGTAAAACCAGCATCGTGCAATCCAAGAATAACGATGTTGCGCTGCGCCGGCGGCGCCGCTTTAACCCTCTGGAGCGCAACCCCGCATCCCTTCGCCAACTCGTCGGCAAAGGTGCGCCGCTCCAACTCCATCTCTACCAAATCGCGCATCACCGGATCGCCGCCGTCGGCCGTCGAAAGCGAATAGGCAATAAAGGCTTTGGCAGAACCAAAAAGCTCAAGCACGCAAGAAGGATCGGAAAATACCCTCGTAGCATCTGCCTCGTCACCGTCGTAAACGCGCAGATGCTCCGCAAAGCTGCTCCAGGGATAACGCTCAATTAGGTTGATGCCCGCATCCTGCGGATCGGCGTGAACGGAGCGAACAGCCTCCATCACCTCCCGGTCGGTATCGAGCGAACAGCGCTCAAAACGTTCCCGGAACAGGCAGCCCGAACGCCCGGTACGCTTATTGAACCGACGAGCATACGTCAACAGCAGGCGTTGCATGGCTGCACTCATGTTGTCCTCATAATCCAAAAGTACCAGATCAACATGGTCGCCCATGAGGCACCACGCCACAATCGTTACCTGGGCATCGCGGCAGCAGTCGCGCATCAGCTCCAAAAACTCCCACCGGTCCTCGTCGCTCTCAAAGATCAGCTGACTGCCCATACCGCGGGCACAGACATGGTAAAAACCGGTGATCGTTTTCCAAACGCGCTGCATAGTGCTCCCTTCGCCGGGACCTGCTTACCATCCAATACATCACGATTGAAACGTGCCATCAAAACATTCACGCAAAATGGCACCCGTCGACGGTAAAAGGCGGCAAACCGACGGCGAATGGCATCATAACCACAGGCTAGACACCGCAACAGGGGCAAGAACTAACTAAATACTTGACCAGAACTGACCCCCTATAACGTATCGCATAACCGCAACCAAGCTTGTTAAATCGTTTCAATTGAAAGTTCCGCGCTTCTCGTTACGAAAACTGCGCCGTTCGCCGAATATTCCGTGCATTTCGCGGTATTATAGGGGCTGCATGTCATGTCCCTTTCGAAGGGTCGCCCGGCAATCACCAGCCACGACCTCCAGACGGGACGCCAATACGATAGAGAGGAGAGGCATGCAGTACTCACAGGAAGTGGAGAACATGTGCCCCGTTGCCAAGGGTGCATACCACGGCCCCGCACCCATCCCCGAGGAGGGCAAGTGGGTCCAGGCTAAGGAGATTTCCGACATCTCCGGTCTTACGCACGGTGTGGGTTGGTGCGCACCTCAGCAGGGCGCCTGCAAGCTCACGCTGAACGTCAAGGACGGCATCATCGAGGAGGCCCTCGTTGAGACCATCGGCTGCTCGGGCATGACCCACTCTGCTGCCATGGCTTCCGAGATCCTTCCCGGCAAGACCATCCTCGAGGCCCTCAACACCGACCTCGTCTGCGACGCCATCAACGTTGCTATGCGCGAGATCTTCCTGCAGATCGTTTACGGCCGCAGCCAGACCGCGTTCTCCGAGGGCGGCCTGCCCGTGGGCGCCTCCCTCGACGACCTCGGCAAGGGCCTTCGCTCTCAGGTCGGCACCATGTTCGGCACCAAGGCCAAGGGCGCTCGTTACCTCGAGCTCGCTCAGGGCTACGTCACCCGCATGGCTCTCAACGACAAGAACGAGATCATCGCGTTCGAGTTCCTGAACCTCGGCAAGTTCACCGACGCCGTCAAGGCCGGCAAGACCCCCGAGGAGGCCATCGCTGGCGCCATGGGCCACTATGGTCAGTGGGAGAACGCTGCCAAGTACATCGACCCGCGCACCGACGAGGAGACTCACTCCGTCGCCAGCGTGTTCCCGGTTCACGAGTAGAAAGGGAGGGAAATAACTATGACTGTTACGTTCGAAGGTTACGAGCGCCGCGCTGACAAGATCAACAAGTGCCTCGCCGACAACGGCATCGCCTCCCTCGAGGAAGCTCTGCAGATCTGCACCGACAAGGGCTTCAACCCGCGTGAGATCGTCAACAACACCCAGTCCATCGCCTTCCAGAACGCCGAGTGGGCCTACACCCTCGGCTGCGCTCTCGCTGTCAAGCGTGGCGCCAAGAACGCTTCTGAGGCTGCCGCCATCATCGGCGAGGGCATCCAGGCCTTCACCGTTCCCGGCTCCGTCGCCGAGGACCGCAAGGTCGGTCTGGGCCACGGCAACCTGGGCGCTATGCTGCTCTCCGACGACACCGAGTGCTTCGCCTTCCTGGCCGGCCACGAGTCCTTCGCTGCCGCTGAGGGCGCTATCGGCCTGGCTCTGAACGCCAACAAGGCTCGTAAGAAGCCGCTGCGCGTTATCCTCAACGGTCTGGGCAAGGACGCCGCCCAGATCATCGCCCGCATCAACGGCTTCACCTACGTGAAGACCCAGTTCGACTACTACACGGGCGAGCTCAAGGTCGTCGAGACCATCCCCTACTCCGATGGTCCCCGTGCTGCCGTTAACTGCTACGGCTCCGACGACGTCCGTGAGGGCGTTGCCATCATGTGGCACGAGAACGTCGACATCTCGATCACCGGCAACTCCACCAACCCCACGCGCTTCCAGCACCCCGTCGCTGGCACCTACAAGAAGGAGCGCATCGAGGCTGGCAAGAAGTACTTCTCCGTCGCCTCTGGTGGCGGCACTGGCCGTACCCTGCACCCGGACAACATGGGCGCCGGCCCTGCCTCTTACGGCATGACCGACACCATGGGCCGTATGCACTCCGACGCCCAGTTCGCTGGTTCCTCCTCCGTGCCTGCGCACGTCGACATGATGGGTCTCATCGGCATGGGCAACAACCCCATGGTCGGTGCCACCGTCGCCTGTGCTGTCGCCGTCGAGGAGGCCCTCAAGGCCTAATCGCGCCCGCGCGATGCTCATATAGTTGAGCTTTGGAGCCGCTATCCACCCGGGTAGCGGCTCTTTTTGTTTGCACTGCCGCAGGGTTGCTAATGCCGATATATCAGTTGGGACGAAATACGAGATGTGATGAGATGGAGCGTCAGAGCGTCCATAACGCCCATCTGCCATATTTGCCCTTTACCGATTTACCGAGTCTTTTCGGCATCATTGCCGATCACCCATGCGAAAATGCGCCGGACGAGAAAGGAATCCGATGGAATCGACTGATGTACTGGTAATAGGATCTGGCATTGCGGGCCTTTGTGCTGCCATAGAAGCGGCGCGCGCGGGAGCGACTGTTGCCGTCGCAAGCGCCGGCAAGACCATGAGCGGATCGAGCTTTTTCCCGGGCACCTGGGGCCTAGGTCTCATCGGTCCCGTTAACGAAGACGACGAACAGGATCTCATCGACACCATCCAAGCCGTCGGCGGCGGTGTCGCCGACCCTACGCTCGTCCAGACGTTCGTCCACGGTATTCCCCAGGCCATCCAATGGCTCGAGCAGGATCTAGGTGTTGAGCTCCAGCGTCCGCAAAGCGCCGAGAGCGCCCAGCAAAAGCAATTTATCCCCTGCTTTGACCATAAGACACGCATATGGCGCGGCCTCACCCGCAAGCCCCTTGAGGACGCGTGTACGGCCCAGATCAAGTCTCTCGGCATTCACCTGCTCCCCCGCCACGAGCTAATCGACCTTGTTGAGGACACGACCGGAAAGATTATCGGCGCCGTACTCTACGACCGCACAAACGGGCATCTCGTGCCTATGGCAGCCAAGGCCACCGTCATCGCAGCCGGTGGCACGGGTGGCCTGTTCGAGCGAAGCCTCACTTCCGCCGACGTGCTCAGCTCCTCGCAGTCCATCGCGCTGGCACACGGCGCAACGCTCACTAATATAGAGTTCATGCAGATGATGCCGGGCTTCATCGAGCCCAAGCGCAACCTTGTCTTTAACGAGAAGACCTGGCGCTACGTACATGTAGACCAGCCGGTCGATATCGCCGACGACAAGCTGGACGATCTACTTGAGCAACGCTCCGGATATGGTCCCTTCACCTCGCGCTTGGCCTCCCGCGCCATCGATCTTGCCATCGATCAAGCGGGTACCGAAGGTCTGGCGCTCCACTACGATTTCCCCCGCGAGGACGTCCCGGAGTTTGTGCAGACCTTTGCCACCTGGCTACAAGACGAGCACGGCATCGCGCCGACCGACGAGATGCGTGTGGCGATGTATGCCCACGCCGCCAATGGCGGCATCAAAATCGACAAGACCGCATACACGGGCGTTGAGGGCCTCTATGCCTGCGGCGAGGCGACAGGCGGCATGCACGGGGCCGATCGCATTGGTGGCCTGTCAAGCGCCAACGGCATCGTGTTTGGGCGCATCGCGGGCGCCTCGGCAGCCCAAGCAGCACAGAATGCACCTGAGGTGGCCCCAAAGGCGGATGTCGCGCTCCCCCAGCATGGCATTGCCACAACAGACGCCGAGCGCCTGACCCGCGGCCTTAAGCACACGATGAGTACCTATTGCATGATCAACCGCACCGAAGGGGGCCTATCCAAGGCACTACACGAGCTTGAGGGCTTGAAGACGGAGGCAACGACCTTGAGCACACAGAAAGCCCAGGACAGCGAAATCGCTGCCCTCGCCCGCCTGCAATCGCAGATTCAACTAGCACAGGAAATGGCCAAAGCCATGCGCAAACGGACCGAAAGCCTCGGATCGCACTATCGAGCGGACTAAACTGGACACCCATCTAAAGCAGAACACAACTAATCGATATCTATGGGCCCCGTGAGCTCGAGGTGGCACGGGGTCCATTCGTGTCCGCACGGCAGCGTATCCTTATTCTGAATACAGAGCAGGCAAAGCCCGCACAGACAATAGACCAGCGGGGAGGAGATATGGACAGTCGTGATATCGAGAAGTGGCGTGTCAAACTTGATAGCTACGTCAATGTGGAAGACGGCGTTGAGTATTGGCTCGCACGCGATTTAATGGAACCCATGGGGTACACTCGATGGGAGAACTTCGCCGAAGTTGTTAAGAGGGCAAAAGTCTCGTGCGAAACAAACAAAACTCCAGTTGATTCCCATTTTCGTGATACCACGAAAATGGTAACAGCCGGTGTCGCCGCTCGCGCGGTTAAAGACTACAAACTTACTCGCTATGCATGCTATTTAATCGCACAGAACGGAGATTCAAACAAGCCAGAGATCGCGCTCGCCCAGGCATACTTTGCCGTGCAGACGCGCCGCCAAGAGCTCATAGAACAGCGCTTCGCAGAGATTCAGCGCTTGCAGGCGCGCCACTCGCTATCCGATTCAGAGAAACAGCTCTCGGGTATTGCGTTCAAACGCGGCGTGGACTCCAAAGGATTCGCGATCATCAAGTCGAAGGGCGATGAAGCGTTATTCGGCGGCAGAAGCACGGCGGAAATGAAGCAGCAGCTCGGCGTACCCAAGAGCGCGGCATTGGCGGACAGATTAGCCGATGTCCTCATCAAAGCAAAGGACCTTACGAACTCGATGACGGCCTTCAACGCCGAGGAACACGACCTGTACGGTCTGGACCAGATCAAGGAAGAGCACGTCGAGAACAACACAAGCGTGCGTGGTAGCCTCATCGACCGTGGAATTGTCCCCGAGAATCTACCGCCTGCCGAGGATACAAAGAAGCTCGAACGTCGCGTGAAAGCAGACGAGAAAAACTCAAGGAGGGCACAGACGGATTCACCGACCCCCAGGGCAGGCTCGACTTGTAAAGCGTCTGCGCCCTTTCGGGTTCGACCCCATGCAAGGTCAACAAAAAAGACGGCCAACTTTCGCTGACCGTCTTAACATGCTTTGGTGGGCCGTCAGGGGGTCAGCCTGCTGCGCAGGCGGCCGCTGCGGCGCTTCGCGCCTTGCGCGCTGCGCTGGCAAACGCTTACGCGTTTCCTCAGCTCCGCGCCCTTTCGGGTTCGACCCCATGCGAGGTCAACAAAAAAGACGGCCAACTTTCGCTGACCGTCTTAACATGCTTTGGTGGGCCGTCAGGGGGTCGAACCCTGGACCTTGGGATTAAGAGTCCCCTGCTCTACCAACTGAGCTAACGACCCAAAGCTAAAGTCCGTAGTAGCGGACTTTAGAGGAGATATCGTGTGGTGGGCCGTCAGGGGGTCGAACCCTGGACCTTGGGATTAAGAGTCCCCTGCTCTACCAACTGAGCTAACGACCCGATATCAACACGAAGCAAGAACTGGGGTGGGTAAAGGGACTCGAACCCTCGACCTACGGGACCACAACCCGTCGCTCTAGCCAACTGAGCTACACCCACCGTGTCCTGTGCGCTTCGCGCTCGACTATTATTGCAAGGAACGCCACGCGACGCAAGCCCCAATTTTCAAGAATTTTGAAAAGAGTTTTTCGGATCCATTTCGAGCAAATCCCACCGGTTCCATAGGAGTAAACTTGCCCCACCCCGATGTTCGAAAGGACAAGTATGAAAGAACTCTCCAATCGCACGGCAACGTTTACCGATTCGGTCATCCGCCGCATGACGCGCATCTCCAATAAGTACGACGCCGTCAACCTCTCGCAGGGCTTCCCCGACTTTGATCCCCCGGCGCAGCTGCTCAAGAGCCTGAGCACCATCGCCAGCGACCCCAAGCCGCTCTACCATCAGTACTCCATCACCTGGGGCTCCCAGGCCATGCGCGAGGCGCTTGCCGCCAAGCAGGAGCACTTTATGGGCATGCCGATCAACCCCAATGAGAACATCGTGATCACCTGCGGCTCCACCGAGGCAATGATGGCCGCCATGATGACGGTCACCAACCCCGGCGACAAAGTCGTCATCTTCTCGCCGTTCTACGAGAACTACGGCGCCGACACCATCCTCTCGGGTGCCGAGCCCATCTACGTGCCGCTCAACCCGCCCGCTTTCGACTTTGACCGTGAGGTACTCGAGGCTGCCTTCCGCGACAACGACCCCAAGGCCATCGTCCTGTGCAACCCTTCCAACCCCTGCGGCAAGGTCTTTACGCGCGAGGAGCTCACCTTTATCGCCGACCTGTGCAAAAAGTACGACGCGTACTGCATCACCGACGAAGTCTACGAGCACATCGTCTATGCGCCCCACGAGCACGTCTATATGGCCACGTTGCCTGGCATGTTCGAGCGCACTATCAGCTGCAGCTCGCTGTCCAAGACGTACTCCATCACCGGCTGGCGTCTGGGTTACACCATCGCCCCGGCCCAGATTACCGAGCGTATCAAGAAGGTCCACGACTTCCTCACCGTGGGTGCCGCCGCTCCCCTGCAGGAGGCCGTCGTCACCGCGCTCAACTTCGACGACAGCTATTACCAGGAGGTTCTCGACCTCTATACCGCCAAGCGCGATCTGTTCTGTCAGGGGCTCGATAGCATTGGTCTTGAGCATAACGTGCCGCAGGGCGCCTACTACGTCATGATGGACATCTCTGAGTTTGGCTATGACAGCGACCTCGACTTCTGCGAGGACCTCGCGTCTAAGGTGGGCGTGGGCGCCGTGCCCGGCTCGAGCTTCTTCCGTGAGCCCGTCAACCATCTGATTCGCCTCCACTTTGCCAAGCGAGACGAGACGCTTAACGCGGCACTGGAGAACCTCAAGTCGCTACGCGATAAAATCAAGCCGCGCGGGTAAGGACGGCCCGGCAACTAAAGCACCCAAAGAAGCCCCGCACCGCACGCGCGTTGTGGGGCTTCTTTTTATAGCGCTTTCTTAATTTGTTTAAAGCGCTATACTTTAGTCACCGAACAACTCATCCCGGGGGGAGGAATACTATGGCAGAGCAGCAGCTTATCGGAGCGCTCGAGGCCGGCGGCACCAAGATGGTCTGTGCCACGGGCTATGCAGACGGTACGGTTCTGGAGCGTGAGCAGATCGCAACCACGACCCCGCAGGAGACCGTTGAGGCCGTCAACGCATGGTTTGCAAACAAGGGCATCGCCGCGCTGGGCATCGGCGCCTTTGGCCCCACCGCAGTCAACCCTGCCTCGCCCCAATACGGCAAGATCTTGGAGACGCCCAAGACGGCATGGCGCTACTTTGACCTGCTGGGCACCATCCAAAACGAGCTCAATATTCCCTGTGGCTACGACACCGACGTCAACGTCGCCTGCCTGGGCGAGGTCACCTTTGGCTGCGCCCAGGGCCTCACCGACGTGGCGTATCTGACCATCGGCACCGGTGTGGGCGCCGGCGTGCTCTCGGGCGGCCAGCTCGTACACGGCATGATGCATCCCGAGGCAGGGCACATCCTGGTCACGCGCGATCCGCGCGACACCATCGGCGAGCACAGCGGCTGCCCCTTCCACGACAACTGCCTCGAGGGCCTCATCGCAGGCCCCGGCATTAAAAAGCGCTGGGATGGCAAAAGCGCCGGAGACATGGCCGATGACCCGGAGGCCATGGACCTGCTCGCAGGCTACCTGGCACAGGCGCTCATGACCTACACGCTGTGCTATGCGCCGCAAAAGATCATCATCGGCGGCGGCGTGGCCGACCACACCCCCATCGTGCCGCTCGCCCGCAAAAAGTGCGCCGAGATGCTCAACGACTATATCGTCACGCCCGAGGTCAACAACATCGATACCTACATTGTCAACAACAGCCTCGATGGTAAGCAGGGCATCATGGGCTGTCTGGCCCTTGGCGCACAGGCGCTCCAGTAAAGGGTGCACCAACGACACACGGTATTACCGGGCCCGTATAACGCGCAGACAACGCTATCGCGCCCTGCAGGGCCCCCAAACGCACAAGGCCGCCTAGGACCAAGCAAAACGTCCTAGGCGGCCTTTCTGGTGCATACAAGCGATCGGAGGAGATATCGGAGCACGACGCCGGTAGCTGCTCCGCAGCAGTCAATCATCACGTCGGTGATCATACCGGCGCGCCCCGGCACAAATAACTGAATCGTCTCGTCGATTGAGGGGACCAGCAACAGAAAAACCGCCGTGGGAAGCAGTCTGTCAAAAGTGCGTCGACCCTCGATATCAAAGGCATGTGTCACCAAAACACCGAGCACCATATACTCGGTAAAGTGTGCGCACTTGCGGACGACAAAGTTGGTTACCCATTCATACGGCAGGCTCAAGCTATGCAAAAACCCGCGGACGTCCTCCATGATCGCCAAGCTCAGTGAGCCGGACCCCGTGCCGGGAACCAGTGAATTGCCCCAGATCAGCAACACCATGACGCAGGCCGCAACCGCCCACTTACGATCGATCTTAATCATGCAGAACTAGGCCTCGGCACGAAGCGGCGTAAAACTGGCGGTACCGCCCTCGATAACACTCAAATAGGCACGGCCCGTACGCTTGGCGGTAGAGGACTGCAGGCGCTCGATCTCTTCCTCAAGGATCTGATTGACACGCTCATGGCGACGGTTTTCCATAACGCCGGCGGCGATAGCCTCGGCGCGCTCGATACTCTCGCGCGAGATACGCGCGGTATCCTCGGGAAACACGGAGCTGTGGCGGCCGACATAGACGGGAGCAACCGAGACAGGTGAGGCTGCAGGCGTGGGCATCGGCGCGGGGGCGGGCTCGGCAACCTCGGCCATGATCGCCATGGCGGCGGCCCACATGTCCTCGTGGCCCGAATAATCGGCCATGGGGATATCTTCCTCGAGGGAGGCATCGGGGAGACTGTCGGTATCCACGCGATTCTGGGCATCGATAGAGGCAGTGATGGCGGCGGGCTCGTCCAAATCGGTGAGATCCACACCCTTGGCATCGGAAATGATGGGCATGCTGGCGAGCTTGGCGTTGTACGGCACCGCCTCCGCGGCCTGCATTTGGGCCGAAGCGCCCCAAAGCGAGCTTTCGGCAGCACGACGAGCGGCGATGGTCTCCTCGTCGACAACCAGGGGCTCATCGGCAAAGGGGCCGGCGACAGGAGCCGGCTGAGCCGCGCCCTGCTGGCCGGTCGAAGCGGCCGCCGCGGCAGAGTCGTACGCAGCCGAAGAAGCACCGTTACAGGCGGCATTGTTGGCAGCGTTGGCCACAAGCGCCACGAAAGCTGCAGTGCTGCCCGCAGGGGCGGCATGAGAGCCCGAGACGGCACGTGCGGCAGCAGCGATGTCGTCGCGGTTATAGGAGCCAGTCTTTTCACCGTTTGTGAGCTCGTCGATTGCGACCTGGTAGACATCGCGCGAGCGAGCGGGATCGCAGCTAACCGGCGAATCGTCGTCGAGCATGCTATCGATCATAGCCCAGGCATCGGCCTCGTCCATGGCGTTGGCGGCACGGGCGATGGTCGGAACGCCATCATCGGCATGACGGCGCTGAAACGCGCCGGTCAGACCGGAGATAAGCGAAGAGGATTGACCCTGCTCGTCCAAAGTGACAGGAGCAGCAGCCCGGGGAGCAGCCTCCTCCTGCTGAACGGGAATAGAGGCGGTCTTGAACTCGTTGTAGGTCCGACTAAACTGAGCGGCGCCGCCCACGGCATCGGGCTCAAACAGGCGGCCATCGTGCTCCGCACGATACTCAGAGATACCCAGCGAGGCGGCATAGATACCCACGCCGGCCACTGCGCCCACGGCAAAGGGAACAGCACCCGCGACGACCGTCTCGTTGATTGACGAAAACGGCAGTGTAGCGGCATACACGACCACGGGTGCGGCAAGGCCGATCCCGCAGGAAAGTCCGGCAAGGACTGCTCGTTGTGTTGCATCAGAAGAAGCCATGAGCTCTCCCCATCTTCCAGCACCCAAATCGCATCATTCAGTTGGCTGCGCGAGAGAAGATGAAGCGGGGCTATGCCCCAAAGCAACGGTATAAGGTTCGTTTCATCTGCGTTTTCCGTCGCGAAGCTTAACTGCTATTATGCGAAACCCCCTTGGGGATTGCAAGCGACGAAGCGGAATTGAAACGGGAAAATCGCTGCTTGCCGGTCGTGAGGTCAATAATCGTTGGCGAGCGGCTATACGAAAAGGGCCAGGATCTAAACCCCGGCCCTTCTGGCATGTCTATGGTTGCTGTCGCGTGCAGCGGACGGACTAGAACATCTGCTCGTAATCGCTGTGCTTTTTGGCCGAACGCACCAAAAATTCCTGGTTGGTATTAGTGCCCTTAAGGCCCTTGATAAACGACGCTGCCGCGCGCTCGGTGTTGTTCATGCCGGCGAGGATGCGACGCAGGCCAAAGACAAACGGGCGCATTTGCTCGTCGACCAGCAGGTCTTCGTTGCGCGTGCCCGAGGCAACGGGGTCGATGGCCGGGAAGATGCGGCGGTCGGCCAGATCGCGATCGAGCTTGAGCTCCATGTTGCCGGTGCCCTTGAACTCCTCAAAGATGACCTCGTCCATCTTGGAGCCGGTATCGATAAGGGCGGAAGCAAGGATGGTGAGTGAGCCGCCGTTTTCGATATTGCGGGCAGCACCCAGGAAGCGTTTAGGCGGATACAGGGCCGCCGAATCGACGCCGCCCGAAAGGATGCGGCCCGAGGCGGGCGCCGCCAGGTTGTACGCACGGGCAAGACGCGTGATGGAGTCGAGCACCACCACGACGTCGCCGCCCAGCTCCACGATGCGCTTGGCGCGCTCGATGACGAGCTCGGCCACGCGGGTATGGTTGTCGGCGGGCATATCGAAGGTGGAGGCCACGACCTCACCCTCAATGGAGCGCTGCATATCGGTGACCTCTTCGGGGCGCTCGTCGACGAGCAGGCAGATGAGGTGCACTTCGGGATTGTTGATCGAGATAGACTGGCAGATCTTCTTGAGAATCGTGGTCTTACCGGCCTTGGGCGGCGACACGATCAGGCCACGCTGGCCCTTGCCGATCGGCGACACGATATCGATGGCGCGACCGGTAATGGAATCCTTGCCATGCTCCATGCGCAGCGGCTCATTGGGGTAGACCGGCGTGAGATCGCCGAACTTGGGGCGGTTACGGGCCTGCTCAGGATCAAGACCGTTGACGGTCGTAATTTTGGCGAGACCGGCACGCTTGTCGCCGCCGCGCGAGGGGCGAAGCGAACCCTCGATCACGTCGCCCGTGCGCAGACGCGCGGAGCGGATGAGGTAGGCGGGCACGAAGGCGTCGTCATTGGACTTCATGTAGCCGTGGGCATGGATGATGCCGGAGCTGTCCGGGCGAATCTGCAGGATGCCCTTAATATCGCGGAAGCCCTCGGCCTTCGCGGCTGTGGTGTAGATCTCTTCGACGAGCTCGGCCTTCTTCTTGCCGGTCGTCTCGATCTCGAACTCCTTGGCCTTCTCGCGCAGCTCGGCGACCTTCATGGCCGCGAGCTCCTCGCGCGAAAGCGTGGGCTCGGTCGGAGCTGCGTTACGCTCCTTGTTGCGCTGTTTGCGGTCGCGCTGACGGCTGCGGCGGTCGTTGTTGCGATCATCCTTGCGCTCGCTGCGCTCATCGTTACGCTTGTGCTGACGGCGGTTGGGGCGGGAACCCTCTTCGGCCTCAGCGCTCTCGACGGCAGGCGTCGTGGGCGCATCGGCGGTCACCGGGGTCTCGCCGTCCGACTTAGCGTCGGACTCGGGCTGTTGCTCAGCATCCCCCTGCTGTTCGGCAGACTTGGTCTTGGAAGATTTCTTGCGCGTGCGCTTGGGCTTCTCGCCTGCCGACCGATCGGCGCCCTCCGTCTCGGGAGTCGTGTCGACACTCGCCTCGGTAGACTCAGCTACCGAAGATTCGGCGCCGGACTTCGCCTCTGCCTTAGCTGGGCGTTTGGCTACGGTGTGACGGCTGCGCCCGGGACGAACGTCGGCAGACTCGGCAGCGGCAGAAACAGCGACCTCAGGAACATCAGCGCCCTCGGCCGAAACCACGGCAGCCGCTGTAGGCTCGACGAACGCCGGGGCATCTTGGACAGAAGCCGCGGCAGCGGCCGCCTTCTCCGCCTCGACAAATGCCTTGGGCTTGCGGCCGCGGCGATGCGGGCGCAAAGCAGGATCGACGACAAATGCACCGCCGGCCTCGGCAGGCACGACAGACTCAGCAGAGGAAGCGTCCTCCTCCGCCGCAGAGCGAACCGGGGTCTCGGCGGCATCGGACGAAGCCTGCTCGGCAGCCTGCTGGACCTTGGCCGCCGTGCGACGGCGCGTGCGCGGAGCCGGCTTTTCTGCTACCTGCTCGGGAGCCGGAGCCGAAGGCGCCTCGGGGGCGGACGAAGCCGCGAGTTCGGTCAGAGCCGCAGCATCGCGCTCGGCGGCACGACGGCGAGCACGAACAACCTGGGCTTCGCTGATCTGCGCAAGCGCGCGGGCCTGCGCAACCTCATCTGAAAGCGGCGCCGAAACCTCGGCGGAAACCGGACGCTTGGCACGCGTCGTGCGCGTGGTGCGGCGTTTGGGCTTTGCAGCCTCATCGTCATCCGCAGCGGGCTTGGCCACACGACGCGTGCGCTTGGGCTTCACGGGCGCAGCCTCCTCCCCGGTAGCAGGTGCGACGGGAACAGGGTTCTCACTCGAAGCCGAGGCAGCGTTCTGGTGTGTCTCGGGGACCGACGCCTGCGACGGTGCGGGTTTCGCGATCTGGTCCAACGCAACCGGTGCAGTGGGAGTGGTTTGTGCCGTGCTTATTTCATTTTCTTGCTGTTGATCAGACACAGTGTTTGCTCAACTTTCTTTTAAAGCCCTGTGATCACATGCTCCCTGCATAAACCTTCAGGGCGGCTAAACAGTCTAGCTCCGTTCAAAACACAACGGACATCATTGATCTGTATCGAGATGATTACGTCAAATACGCAGCGTTAGTGTAACACAACCGCCACCACCTGCAACTTAGTCATTGGACGTTCTTATACAACTGGTCAAAAGGGACACTCTCCCTCAAAAGCGCTTCCTCTGTCGCACCAGAGGAGTGAAGCCGTGGCATCCGGAACAGCCGCGCCACGAAACGCGCCTATCTACTACGTTTGACCCGCGACCCCTGACCATCCCCTCGATCTTCCTAAAATCGCAAGCCCGCTACCTGCGGTTTTAATATCGTACTTTTCGGCATGGTTCGGGGTATGCGACTAAACGTAGTAGATAAGCCCGTTTCGTGGCGGACGGTTTCGCACTGCTCTCCCACCGGACAAAAATGATCCGTTTTCCTCCGTCCCCAAGGGGTCGTTTTCAAAACGATCGCGGATTACGGTGCAAGAACGGCGTAAGCCAACCATACCCTGCATTTTTAATATTCGGCAAGCCGTCTACCTGCGATTTTATTTTCGCTGCTGTTGCTATGGTCGCCAGGCAGCGATTCAGCCCCGTAAACCGGTATAGTTGCGTTTTTGTAGCATTTTCCAACACGCCAAAAAGCCCCGCCAAACGCAAAAAGCCCGACCTCCGCATGGAGATCGGGCTTATAGGGCTCAGCAAAGCCAAACCTACACGGTCAAACGACCCGTAGATTACATCTGCTCGGGTGCAGAAACGCCAACCAGAGTGAGCACCAGGGCGAGCGTCACGCGGACGGCGTCGCAAGCGGCCAGACGGGCGCGCGAAAGCTCGGGATCGACGGGACGGCCCTCGCTCGGAAGCACCTGGCAGGCAGCATAGAAGCTGTGGAAGTCGCCGGCGAGCTCCTCGGCAAAGTGCGTCAGACGGAACGGGGCGCGGTCGCGAGCGCAGCTGGCGATGAGGTCGGTGAGCTCGTTGAGCTTACGCGACAGGGCAAGCTCGGTGGGGTCGGTCAGCAGCGAGTAATCGACGTTCTCGCCGATGGCCTTGGCGGCGACGGCCTTCATGCCCATCTCGTCAGCCTGCTCGGGCGTAACGTCAGCGGCACGGCGCAGAATGGAGCACACACGAGCGTGAGCGTACTGCACGTAGTAGACCGGGTTGGAGTTATCACGCTTCTTAACGGCCTCGATATCGAAGTCGACCATCTGGTTGGAGCTCTTGGAGATGAGCGTGTAACGGGCGGCGTCGGAACCGACCTCGTCGACAAGCTCCTGCAGGGTCACCATGGTGCCCTTGCGCTTGGACATACGGACGGGCTTGCCGTTGCGCAGCAGGTTGACGAGCTGGCCCAGCAGAACCTCGAACTTGCCGGGATAGCCAAGAGCGTCGCAGACACAGCGGACGCGGTCGATGTAGCCATGGTGGTCGGCGCCCCAGATGTCGATGACGTGGTCGACGCGCTGGAACTTATCCCAGTGATAGGCGACGTCGGAGGCGAAGTAGGTGTACTCGCCGTCGGACTTGATCAGGACGCGGTCCTTGTCGTCGCCCAGGTCGGTGGAGCGGAACCACAGAGCGCCGTCCTTGGTGTAGAGGTAGCCCATCTTGTCGAGCTTCTCAAAAGCGCGGTCGACGGCGGAGGTGCCGGCGGTCTCGCCCTCGGTGTCCTTCACATACAGTGAGCGCTCGGAGAACCAACGATCGAAGTCGCAGTTGACGGCGTGGCAAAGGTCGCGCATGTTGTCGACCATCTTTACGTAGCCGCGCTCGCGGAAGCTCTCCATGCGCTCCTGCGGATCGGCGTCGACCCACTTGTCACCGTCGGTGCGCCAGAACTCGGCGGCCTCGTCGATGATGTAGTCGCCGCCGTAGGAATCCTTGCCCAGAGTCTCGGCAAAGTTGTCCTGATACGGATGGGTCTCGGGATGCTCGTCGTTCTCGTCGGCAACAAAGGCATCGCGGTCGGCAATCAGCAGCTTGTGAGCCTCGTCGATATCCACGCCCTGCTTGGCGATGATGTCGGCAAGCTGCATATAGCGTGTGCTGATGGAGTTGCCGAAGGTGTTCATCTGAGAGCCGTGGTCGTTGATATAGAACTCACGCTGGATATCGTAACCGGCATGGTCCATAACACGGCAGAGGGAGTCGCCCAGAGCGGCCCAACGGCCATGGCCAATATGCATGGGGCCGACGGGGTTGGCGGAGACAAACTCGACCTGGGTCTTCAGGCCGCCGCCGACGTTGGACTTAGCGAAGTCCATGCCCTTCTCGCGAGCCTCGTCGAAGATGGCGTTCTTGACGGCGACGGAGAGGTAGAAGTTGATGAAGCCAGGGCCGGCGATCTCGACCTTCTCGATCGCGGGATCCTCGGGCATATGGGCAACGACGGCCTCGGCGATCTTGCGCGGGGCGCAGTGAGCCAGCTTGGCGGACTTCAGGGCCATGGTGGAGGTCCACTCGCCATGAGAAGTGTCAGCCGGTCGCTCGATAGCGCAATCGTCAAGTTCAAATGCGGAAAGGTCGCCGGCCTCCTGGGCCGCAGCAAGCGCAGCGCGTACCAGCTCTTCAATCTTCTCGGGCATAGATCCTCCTTGTGTTAAAGCCCCCGAGCTCTTGGTCACTCGTAGGGCAAAAGCCAGAGTTTGCAGCACTCTATCACAAGCGGTAACTACTGTCGCAGGGTAAAGTCAATCGATATTGCATATGCACAAAATTGACTACAGTTGTCGCAAGGCCATTCAAAGATGGCGGTCTGCCTGCTGATTGTGCACCCGCCGAAAATGCATAAACATGTGCATGAGCCGGACAGAGTATCGAATACTCTTACCTATCGGATTTGTGTGCTTTTCCTGCATAAAGTAAGGGTTTGCGCACGTCAGCGTGGTATTCTAGACATACGTAAATTCGTATAAGTTGGAGGTAGCATGTTCTCAATCGGTCAACACGTCATTCATCCGGGTCAGGGAGTCTGCACCGTCGTCGGTTTTAGGGAAGACACACCGCAGCCCATGCTGTTGCTCGAGACCAAGCAGGGACATGCGCAGACGATCCTCATGTACCCCGTGGCGCAGGCCGACCGTCTGCATGCCGCCATCTCCCAGCAAGATGCCGAGCACCTACTGAGCCATTACGACGAGCTGGAGTGCGACACCTTTACCGAGCGCAACAGCTCGCTCGAGGAGACGCACTTTAAGCAGCAGCTCAAGCTGGGTGCGCCCGAGACGGTCCGCGTGGCAAAAACAATGATGCACCGTATTCGCCAGGCCGAGGAAGCAGATAAAAAACCCAGCTCTTACTACATGCGCGTACTCAAGGAAGCCAAGCGCCGCTCCATCGAGGAGATTGCCGTGGCCCTGGGCGTCACCGAGGAAGACGCCGAAGCCCGCCTATCCCAAGCCGCCCTCAACTAACCTGCCAAAAAGGGACAGGTTTATTTTGGCAGGTTTTATCTGGCCAAACGTCAACAAACAATTGGTAAATGGTCGGGTGCTCCGTTTTGTTTGTAAGCCCCGGCCATTTTTCTATCGCCGCGAAAATGCGTGAAGCCCATTTGTGATGACATCACGCGAGGGCCGTCCAGATCGACGCAACCAACGCCCGCATCCACAGCAAGCGCGCCCGTCTTGCTCAATTACCATTAAAAAGCATCAATTTGAAAACGCAATAACATTTCGGCAGGTAGCAGCTATAGTCGGTAAACTGAATCTCGACAACCGAAGCCTCCGAATGAGGTATCTTCAGCCCATCCAAGCTAAAGGAGGGGCCATGCCGAGAAAACCTCGTTCAAAGTCACCAACCGGTTATTTCCACGTCACGTTGCGTGGAAACGGAGGGCAATTGCTGTTTGACGATGCCGAGGACCGAATCGCCATGCTTCAGATCCTCGATGCAATCCTCCCCAAACACAATATCGAGCTTATCGCTTGGTGCCTTATGGGAAACCATATTCATCTGCTCATCGACGACCCGGACGACCGCAAAAGCGACGCGATGCACGCGGTAGCCGTATCGTATGCGGGCAGGTACAATGCGCGGACGGGGCATGTCGGCCACGTGTTTCAGGAGCGGTTTTGGGATTCGCCCATTAAGTCGGAAGCATATTTACTTGAGGCAATTCGATACATTCATCTGAATCCACAAAAAGCAGGACTGGCGGCATACGACGAATATCCCTGGAGCAGCCATCGCGAGTATCTAATGAGTGCCAGGTCACGGCCGCATGTCACCGGCAGCGTTGTCGGCGTTTTATTCCCAACACCTCGCTCATACCTTCAACTCATGGAAAGTGCGCCGTCGCTTCCCTATCGCCCCAGCGCAACAGCCAAGGTTCGCGAGGAAGATCTATGCGAATTTGGCACGGCAATCGTGCAGTGTGTCGCAGAATGTGCTCCGACGGAACTCAAATCTGTCTCCAAGCCACTTCGCAATGAGGCGATTCTCGCGCTTCGAAAACAGGGGCTAACCGTTAAGCAGGTTCAGCTACTGACAGGACTCGGAACATGGATTATCAAGAACGCGTCCTAGCGTCGCGTTTACCGAGTTACGGATACGGCGAAGCGCAGCTGCCTGCCGCGAGGCGCCGCCATTCGCAAGCGCTACCATGTTAAACAGAAAACGCTTCCGCTGAATAACGTCCAACGGAAGCGTCTTCCCAGATAAAACCTACCAAAATAAACCTGTCCCTTTTTGGCAGGTTAGGCCTGGAAGGTGTCGCGGTCGGGCGCGAAGGACTGCATGGCCGCGATGGTGCGGTCGAAAAGCTCGGGGAGCTCCCAGCCCAGCATCTCGGCGCCCTGCGAAATCACGTCGCGCGAGCAGCCGGCGGCAAAGCGCTTGTCCTTGAACTTCTTCTTGAGCGACTTGGTCGTAAAGTCCATGACGCTCTTGCTCGGACGCATGATCACGGCAGCCCCAATCAGGCCGGTAAGTTCGTCGCAGGCAAACAGGATCTTTTCCATCTGCAGCTCGGGCTTGGGCAGCGAGGTGTTGAAGTCCGAGGTATGCGTCTGGATGGCGCGGATGAGCTCGGGCGATGCACCCTCGCCCTTGAGGATCTCGGCCGCATAGATGGTGTGGTTCACGGGGTCGTCCTCATGCTCCTCCCAATCCAAGTCGTGCAGCAGGCCGACGATGCCCCAAAACTCCTCGTTCTCGGGGTCGAACTCGCGCGCAAAGTAGCGCATGGTGCCCTCGACCGTTTCGCCGTGGGTGATGTGGAACGGGTCCTTGTTGTGCTCGTTGAGCAGTTCGAACGCGCGGTCGCGGGTGATTCCGGCGGAAAGCGTCTGGGACATGGCAATACCTCCAGGTGAGTCGGTGCTAGGACACGGTGTCACTATCGTATATCGCCGCGGCTCAAGCCGAAAGGCAGAAATGGCATACGGAGAAAAAAGCCGGGCGAACACGTCGCCCGGCAAAACCGCAGATAAAACCTGCCAAAATAAACCTGTCCCTTTTTGGTAGGTTTAGGGGCGGACCTGGCCGGTGCCGCGGAGCTTGTATTTGTAGGTGGTGAGGGCCTCGGCGGCAAAGGGGCCGCGGGCGTGGAGCTTTTGGGTCGAGATGCCGATCTCGGCGCCCAGGCCAAACTCGCCGCCGTCGGTAAAGCGCGTGCTGGCGTTGGCATACACGGCCGAGGCATCGATCTCATCCAAAAAGCGCTCGCAAGCGTCCGCGTTCTCGGCGATGATAGCCTCGGAATGCATAGTGCCATAGCGGTTGATGTGCGCGATGGCCTCGTCCTCGTTCGCCACGACCTTTACGCTCATCTCGAGCGCGAGGTACTCGCGGCCCCAGTCTTCCTCGGTCGCGGCCACGTAGTCGTCGCCCTCGGCAAGACCGGCGGCGGCGCATGCGGCACACATGGCCTCGTCGCCGTGAATCAGCACGCCGTGGTCGTGCAGCACGGCCACGACCGCCGGCAAAAACGAATCTGCCACGGCGCGGTCCACAAGCAGCGACTCGGCGGCATTGCACACACCCACGCGCTGGGTCTTAGCATTGACGATAATGTTGAGCGCTTTATCAAAGTCGGCAGACTCATGCACGTAGATGTGGCAGTTTCCCGTGCCCGTCTCGATCACCGGCACAAGCGACTCGCGCACGCAGCGCTGAATCAGGCCCGCACCGCCACGCGGAATAAGCACGTCGACGATGCCGCGAAGCTTCATGAGCTCGCCGGTGGCCTCGCGATCGGTGGACTCGATCATCGAGATAGCCTCGCGCGGGAAACCCTTGGCCTCGAGCGCATCGGCCAGCAGTTCGGCAATCATGGCGCACGAGTGATAGGCCAGCGAACCGCCGCGCAGAATGCAGGCGTTGCCGGTGCGGATGCAGATGCCCGCGGCATCGGCCGTCACGTTGGGGCGCGCCTCATAGACCATGGCGACCAGGCCCAGCGGCACGCTCACGCGGGTGAGGTCCACACCACTTGCAAGTACGCGGTGGTCGAGCACGCGGCCGACGGGATCGGGCAGCTCAGCGAGCTTCTCCAGGCCGGCGGCCATGCCCTCGACGCGCTCGGGCGTCAGCAGCAGACGGTCGAGGAGCCCCGCCGAGGTCCCCGCATCGCGCGCAGCGGACATATCGAGCTCGTTGGCGGCGACGATGGAATCGACGCCATCGCGCAGCGCCGCGGCCATGGCGCGCACGGCCTCCTGGCGTTGCTCGTCGCTCGCCGTGGCAAGCGAGGCCGACGCTGCCTTGGCGGCAACGGCAAGATCGTAGACATACGTGGCTATATCGACCGACATGGACGGCCCTTTCTCTTAGTAGTTTGCCAACCATGGTAGCCGATTTGTGCATGCCCTCGCGCATGGCGGTAGAATTGGTCAACCCGAAACACCGCAACGAACGGAAGTACCGCATGGCCCTCATCACTTCGTACCACGTCCCCGGCCTCTATGTCGAGGACCACAGCATCGACGTCCCCTTGGATTGGCGCGGCCTGGAGCCAATGCTTTTGGCCTTCGGCAGCACCATGCGCCGCGGCGCCATGCCGGCGCCCATCGCCGGCGCACCCGAGAGCATCAAGCTTTTCTACCGCGTGGTTTGCGCTCCCGACCGTATCAACGACGACCTGCCACTCCTCCTCTTTTTGCAGGGCGGCCCCGGCGGCGAGAGCCCGCGTCCGCTGTCGCCCACAAGCGACGGCTGGATCGAGGAGGCCGTCAAGCACTTCCGCGTCGTCCTGCCCGACCAGCGCGGGACGGGGCGCAGCAGCTGTGTAGACGGGCGCACGATTGCCGCACTGGGTGAGCGCGCCGAGGCGGCAGGCTCCGATGCGGCCCGCTCGCAGGCGGATTTCCTCAAGCGCCACCTCGCCAGCTCCATCGTGCGCGACTTTGAGTACCTGCGCCTGGTGGGCTTTGGCGGCAAGCCCTGGGTCACACTCGGCCAGAGCTACGGCGGCTTTTTGACGTTGAGCTATCTGTCGCTCTTCCCCGAGGGGGTGGCGGCGAGCTTTACCTGCGGCGGCATTCCGCACGTACCGGCGAGCGCCAGCGAGGTCTACGCGCACACCTTCCCACGTATGGCGGCCAAGACTCAGCAGTATTACGACCGCTATCCCGCCGACGTCGAGCGCGTGGCGGCCCTGGCAGATGCCCTCGAGGAGCAAAAGCCCGTACTGCCCGACGGCTCGCCGATGACGGTCGAGCGCCTGCAGCTCATGGGCAGCGACTTTGGCATGAAGCCGAGCTTTGAGCGCATGCACTGGATTATCGACCACGCGTTTGTTAATGGCGACGGTACGCTGAGCTGCGGCTCCTCGGTATCCGACAGCTTTTTGATGCGCGCCTTTGAGCGCACCAACACGCGCACGAATCCGCTGTACTGGACGCTGCAGGAATTCATCTACGCCGATGGCGACACGATGCCCATTGGCTGGGCAGCCGCCGAGGAAAAGGCCCATCGTGCCGAGTTCGACACCCTCGCGCGCCCACTCATGTTTACCGGCGAGGCCATGTTCCCGTGGATGTTTGAGCAGATGCCCGAGCTCAAGCCCTTCAAGCCCGCCATGGACCTGCTGATGGAAGACACCAGCTGGGACAAGATCTACGACCCGCAGCGCCTGGCCTGCAACGAGGTGCCGCTCCAAGCCGCGGTGTATTTCGACGACATGTACGTGGATTCGGGCCTGCAGCTCGACACGCTCAGTCGTGTGGGCAACTCACACGCCTGGGTGACCAACGAGTTCGAGCACGACGGCCTGCACGGCAGCGTGGTGTTCAAGCACCTCTTCGACGAGGCCCTCAACCGCGGAGACCTGCGCCGAATCTTCTAGCAAAGGAGTGTCCCCCATCAGCCGGCACAATAGGAACGTCCCCAAGTGCCGGCACGAGAAAGACAGCGCTGCGGGAAACGATCCGCAGCGCTGTCTTTCTTTATGCAAAGACGATCAAGTTGTCTCGGTGGATCGCGGGCTTCTCGGCCAGGTCTGCCAGCAAGCGGTTGCCGGCAATCTGGTCCTGGCGGCGTCCGGCTGCAAGCTCCAGCACGTCCGAATCGGCCTCGGCGATACCGCGGGCGACGACCATGCCGCTCGGGTCGCACACGTCAAGCACATCGCCCTCGGCAAACGTGCCATCGACCTCGCGAATACCCACTGCAAGCAGGGAAGAACCGCGGCTGACCAGCGCCTTCGCGGCGCCGTCATCGACCGTCACCGAGCCATGCGCCTTGTCGCCCAGTGCAATCCACAGCTTGCGAGGCGCAATGTCCAGGCGCTCCGCCGGCGGATCGAACAGCGTACCCACGCTCTCGCCGCGGGCAAGGCGCACGAGCGCATCGGGCTCCTCGCCCGAGCAAATCACGCTCTGAATGCCCGCCGTCATCAGGATGCGGCTCGCGCGGATCTTGGTAATCATGCCGCCTGTGCCAACCGATGTGGAAGAATCGCCCGCCGAGGCAATGATCTTGGCATCGATCCTATGCACGACTGGGACGAACTCGGCCGTGGGGTCCTCGTGCGGATTGGCGGTATAGAGGCCGTCGATGTCCGAGAGCGTCACGCACAGGTCGGCAGAAACCAGGCAGCCCACAAGCGCCGCCAGCGTGTCGTTGTCGCCAAACTTGATCTCGTCGACGGTAACGGTGTCGTTCTCGTTGACGACCGGCACCACGCCCAGTTCCACCAGACGCAGCAGCGCGTCGCGCGCGTGCAGATAGGACGTGCGACGGGCCGTGTCGTGACGCGTGAGCAGCACGAGCGAGGTAAGCAGGTCGCGCGCATGGAACTCCTCGTCGTAGGCCGACGAGATGATGCACTGACCGGCCGAGGCGCAGGCCTGCAGGCTCGGCAGGTCACCGACCGGTTTGCGGTCAAAGCCCAGCACGGGATAGCCACAGGCAATGGCGCCCGAACTCACCACGACCAGACGCCAGCCGAGTTTGCGCAGGGCAGCAGCCTGATCGGCAAGCCCGCCGATAAAGGCGCGGTTGACCTTGCCATCGGCGCCCACCACCGTGGACGAACCGATCTTTACCACCATCGTTTTATAAGAAGTCGTCATACGTCAAACCAATCAACTGTTGAGGGTTCGGGCGAGCTGACGGCCGAGAGAACGTAATTCCACCCTACACCCAACAAAATTAGCGAGCCCAGGGGAAGGCAGAAGCCGCGGCCATGTTCTTGCGCACGAGCTCGTCACGCACCTGCGCCAGGCCCTGCTCCATGCCCACCACATAGGTCTGCGGGTACAGGAAGCGCTTGTAGACCGGATCCAGATGGTCCAGCGCCCAAGCGCAACGCTCGCGTGCGGCCTCGATGCTCTCGCGCGGGGCAACAGCGCTGCCGTCGCGCACGATCGGCGCCAGCAGCTCGCGATACTCAAGCTCGGACACGTCGGTCACCAGGGCGGCATCGTTCACGGCCACGAGGGTATTGCCGCGCGCGGCGCCCTCCCCCGCCAGATGGTCCTCGTCATAGATCATGTCGCAGACCGGGCCGCCAAAGCCGTCGTAATAGCGGCGCACGCGCTGCACGCCTGGAATCGTGCGCTTGTAGGGCTGCTCGGAGAGCTTGACCACCGGAGTCCACGGGTCCGTCTCGCTCGCACGGCGGGCGGAAAGCTTGTACACGCCGCCCAGTGCCGGTTGGTCGTAACAGGTCGCGAGCTTGGTGCCCACGCCAAAGCTATCGATGGGCGCGCCCTGGTCGAGCAGCGACTGAATCGTGTATTCATCCAGATCGTTGGAAACCGAGATCCCCACATAGGGCAAACCCTCGGCATCAAAACAGCCGCGGACATACTTGGAGAGTTTGGCCAGGTCGCCTGAGTCGATGCGAATGGCCGACAGACGCTCGCCCACCGCCTCCATCTCCTTGGCAACCGTAATGGCATGCTCGCAGCCCTCGCGCACATCATAAGTGTCGATGAGCAGCGTGCAGTTCTTAGGGCTCGACTTGGCAAAGGCACGGAAGGCCTCGAGCTCGGAATCGAAGCTCATCACCCAGCTGTGCGCATGCGTGCCAAAGACGGGAATACCGTAGCGGCGACCGGCGAGCACATTGGACGTAGAGGAACAGCCGGCAACATAGCTCGCGCGCGCGACGGCCAGACCGCCATCGGGACCCTGGGCGCGGCGAAGGCCAAACTCGGCCACGGGACGGCCGTCCGCCGCCAGCACCACGCGCGCCGTCTTGGTGGCGACAAGCGTCTGGAAGCCGACGATGTTGAGCAGCGCCGTCTCGAGCAGCTGGCACTCCAGCGCGGGGCCGGTGACGCGCACCATGGGCTCGCGCGGAAAGACGAGCTCGCCCTCGGGGACGGCGTCGATGTTTACATGCGCACGAAAATCGCGCAGGTAGTCGAGGAATTCAGGCTTGAACATCGCGCCGCCGGCCGGGGCCTGGAGCGATGCGAGGTAGTCGATATCCTCGGGCGTAAAGCGAAGGTTTTCGACCAGCTCGGGCAGCTCGGCGGTGCCGCACATGACGGCATAGGCGCTGCCAAACGGATGGTCACGGTAAAACGCCGTAAAACAGCCCTGCTCATTGGCCTTGCCGCTCTCCCACAGGCCCTGGGCCATAGTGAGCTCGTACAGATCGGTGAGCATTGCGATGTCGGTGGGATACGAGATGTCGGTCAAAGCCATGGGGCGACCTTTCGGATGCGTTGTGCAGAGGTTGAGGGTTGGACGAGAGCAGAGCATGCGGACATGACGCCCGATGCAAATCGGTTAGAGCAGGCCCATGCTGGTCATGATCGTGTAGCCCATAAAGACGACAAACGCGACCAAGGCGAGCGCGATGATGATCTTTTGAGCCGGGGCCATACCGGGGATCTCGCCCTCGGCCGTGGGCTCCTTGGAAGTGACCATGCGCTGGGCAAACGTCATCTCGTCACGGCTCGGCTTGGGCTCGGCGGGCTTGGGGCGGGCGGCTTTCTTAGGCTGAGGCTTGGGTGCAGCAGGCGCAGGCTCGGATGCGGCCTTGGCAGCGGCCTCCTCGGCCTTCGCATGCTCGGCACGCAGGGCGGCCAGCTCCTCACGCTCGCGACGGGCCTCTTCCTGGGCCTCGCGGCGGGCCTTCTCAGCGCGGAGCTCTTCCAACTCGGCGCGCTCCTCGTCGGACAATGGTTGGGAATCAAGCTCGGCCATAGTGCAGCCCTTTCTTTCAAAAAAAGCCGCCGACACAATGTCGACGGCTTATCAAATCCAAGGGTGGAGACGAAGGGAGTCGAACCCTCGGCCTCTGCCATGCGACGGCAGCGCTCTCCCAACTGAGCTACGTCCCCAAGACAAGTTGATATTTTACCTACGGCTCGCCAGCTGTCAACGCCCAATACCCAGTCTTTTTGGGACGGGGCTTTTTTGACTACTTTTCGGATGGTAGCTCGACCCCCACCGGGAGCAGTCTTTTTGGGACGGGGCTTTTTTAGCTACCCAGGCAGATAGCGAAAACGATTTGGACGATTAACGGCAGGGGCAGCTAAAATAGCCCCGTCCCAAAAAGACTGCTCAAAAGAGCTACTTTGCGCTGGTGAGGACGCCGGTGGTGTCGAAGGCTGGGGTAAAGCTCTCGTCTACCGCGCCGCCCTCTTGCCAGAACATCGTCGTAAACCCCAGGTCGTCGGCATGGTCGAGCACCCGCTCGTACTCCTCGCGCGTCACGGCTCGCGCCAAGTCGCCGCCCTGCTCGCGCATGAGCGCATTGGGCGTGTACTGGTTCATGACCGAGATCGGCACATCACCCACCGTCTGCCACACCAGGTCCAGCACGCGACACGAATCGTCCGCATGCCCCGGCAACACCAGGTGGCGCACGATCATGCCGCGCTTCATGAGCCCGTCCTCGTCCACCAGCTCTCCCCCACGGCGCTCAATCTCGCGCGCCATTTGCGCCAAACCCGACACGGCCACACGCGGGTAGTCCTGAATATGAGAGAGCGACTGCGCAAGCCCCGCATCGGCATATTTAAAGTCGGTTAGCCACACATCGACCAGATCGCCGAGCGCCGCCACGGCACTCGCGCGCTCATAACCGCTTGTGTTGTAGACGATTGGAACAACCAGCCCGCGCGCCCGTGCCGCGGCAATCGCAGCCGGCAGCAGGTGCGCGTAGTGCGTCGCCGTCACCAAGTTAATATTGTTCGCGCCCTGGTCCTGCAGCTCCAACATAATCTCGACCAGGCGCTCGGGCATAATCTCAAGCCCAAAATTGCCCGTCGAGATCTCGTGGTTCTGGCAATAGACGCATTTGAGCGAGCAGCCGCTAAAGAAGATCGTGCCCGAACCGGCCTCGCCCGAAATAGGCGGCTCCTCCCACATATGAAGCGCCGCACGGGCCACCTTGAGCGTGTCGTTAGCACCGCATACGCCGCGCGCACCCTCATCGCGCGCCGCACCGCAACGGCGCGGACACAAATGGCAGGCAGGCGAAAAAAGTTCGGTCAACGACGTCGGCATAAAAACATGCTCCAAAACAACGATTCAGCAGCTCAAACGCAAAAGGACCAACCGCGCAGACGGCTCGAGCCCAAGGCGCCGTAATCGTCCGACACGATTTTTGTAATGTCAAGACTGGAATCGATAAAGTGCCGCTTTATGATATAGGTATTCCGCCCCCCGCGGAGCAACTGGGTGAACCGTCGCGTTTATTTAGGGAGCCCACACAGTCGTACGTAGTACAGGTATCCTTCGTTGTTAAGGACGCTGGAACGGTCGATGAGGGCACCCACCTGTTTTAGGTGGGTTCATTTTCGTAACGTGGGGGGTGGTTTTCTTTTGCCGATTTTGCCAAAAATTGCCATCGCAGATCCCGTATGACACCCAACGACACTCGGCAGAACCCCCGCCACCATCCCAATATCTGGTAAGCGCGTGATTATCGATTGGCGCGATTCCCCGCACCCCCTTTGGTCGAGTATCATGGGTCAGCTATACCCTTTGCGGCATGGCATCCTTTGACCTTTTCCTTCGACGCTTGGCGGTTTTTGATACATGGCTTCATCCACAAGCTACATACCGTTCCTTTGCGTGGCAGCCGCGGCATATATCACGACCTTCCTCACGGTGCCCCTGGTTAAACGTCTGGCAATCAAGCTCGACGCCGTTGACTATCCTTCAAAACGCCGTATCAACACCAAGCCCATCCCGCGCTTGGGAGGTATGGCGGTCTTTTTGGGCCTGGTCGTTGCCTGCATCGTTCAGATTATGGGCACCTGGCATCTGGGCTGGCCGCCCGTCTTGGTCCCGCATCCGCGCCTGCACATTAGCTACCCCATGCTGGCGCTTTCTTTTACCGTCATTTTTGCGACCGGCGCGATCGACGACGTCTTCCAGCTTAAGCCCAAGCAAAAGCTCGCCGGCCAGGTCCTCGCCGCACTCATCGCCTGCGTGGGTGGCCTAAAAATCGGCGTCATCGTCAACCCGGTTGCCCCCGGCGAGATCATGCTCGGCTGGCTCGCCTATCCCATCACCGTGGTCTACCTGGTGGCGTTCACCAATATCATCAACCTCATCGACGGCCTCGATGGCCTGGCCACAGGCATTTGCGGCATCGCATCGTTCACGATGTTCTCGATGGCCGTTCTCTCGGGCCGCATCGATGCCGCCGCGCTCTCCATCGCGTTGTTTGGCGCCTGCCTGGCCTTCTTGCGCTACAACTTCAACCCCGCGAGCATCTTTCTGGGCGACTCAGGGTCGCTGCTGCTGGGCTTTGCGCTGGGCTCCATTTCGCTGCTTAATGTGAGCCGCACCGCCGCGCTCACCTCGCTTATCATTCCGCTCATCGTTGCCGGTGTGCCCATCATCGACACGTTTAGCGCCATCGTGCGCCGCAAGCGCGCCCACATTAGCATTGGGCAGGCCGACAAAGGCCACATCCACCACCGCCTCATTCAAGAGGGCTATAACCAGAAGCAGGCTGTGCTGCTTATCTATGCCTGGTGTGTCCTGCTTTCGGCCGGTGCGGCCGCCATCAACCAGGTCGAAGTCCCCATGCGCGTGCTCATCTTTACCGTCCTTGGCATTGGCTCGGCAGCCTTCGCCAAGCACCTGCACCTGTTTGAGCCCGTGCTACGCCACCATTACAACAAGCGCACGCACGAAGACGAGCTGATAACCCCCGACGACCCCGCCTTTAAGCAGGAGGAGCAAGCGGCCGAGGAGCGTAAGGGAGAGCGCCACCACAGGCATTAAGGTTTGCTGCAGAAGGTCGCTCTGCTTACCGTCGGCCGCTCGTGACCGCGCCTCGACCGCCACGCATGTCTCGCCTTACCACCCCCTTGCCCACTTTCGCCCGCCCCTCTCAATAAACGCGTTATCATCTTGACCCATGAACATACGTTAGGAGCAATCATGCCAAACGAGAACAGCTACGAAGTCGCGCTGCAAAAGAGCAACGCCATTCGCGAGGGCCTGGCCAAGACGCCCGAGAAGTTCACCATGCTTTCCGGCGACCGCCCCACCGGCCGTCTGCACCTAGGCCACTACTTTGGCACCCTCAAGGGCCGCGTGGAGTTGCAGAATATGGGCGCCAAGACCAACGTGCTCATTGCCGACTACCAGGTCATCACCGACCGCGACACCACCGAGCACATCCAGGACAACGTGTATAACATGGTCATGGACTACCTTGCCTGCGGTATCGACCCTGACAAGACCATGATCTACACGCACTCCGCCGTGCCCGCCGCCAACCAGCTCATGCTGCCGTTCCTGTCGCTGGTCTCCGAGGCCGAGCTGGCGCGCAACCCCACCGTCAAGGCCGAGATGGAGGCCTCGGGCCACGAGCTCACCGGCCTTCTGCTCACCTATCCGGTACACCAGGCCTGCGACATCCTGTTCTGCAAGGGTAACGTTGTGCCCGTCGGTCGCGACCAGCTGCCGCACATCGAGCTCACCCGTACCATCGCCCGCCGCTTTAACAACCGCTACGGCAAGGTGTTCCCCGAGGTCGACGCGCTGCTGTCCGAGACCCCGCTGCTGCCCGGCCTGGACGGCCGCAAGATGAGCAAGAGCTACGGCAACGCCATCAATATCTCGATGACCGCCGAGGAGACGGCCAAGCGCATCAAGAAGAGCCAGACCGACTCCGAACGCATGATTACGTTTGATCCCGAGAACCGCCCCGGCGTGTCCGGCCTGCTTTCGACCGCCGCCATCTGCACCGGCCGTTCCGAGGTCGAGATTGCCGAGGAGATTGGCATGGGTGGCTCCGGCCAGCTCAAGAAGTACGTGACCGAGGCCGTCAACGGGTACTTCGCACCTATCCGCGAGCGTCGCCAGCGCTACGAGAACGACCTGGACTATGTGAAGGACGTCCTGCACGAGGGCAACCGTCGCGCCAACGAGATTGCCGAGCAGACCCTGGCCGAGGTTCAGGACGCCATGGGCATGGTGTACTAGTCGAGAGCAATAAACAACACTCAAACTAAACCGCCGCGATTGGCACAATCCTCGTTGCGGCGGTTTTGTTTTCTTCAGAGGTCGGTCGCCGAGATATTCAGCCGCTTGGCAGAACCCCTAAGTCGCAAGCACCTTGAGGCTATATCCTGTTAAGCAATGACACCCTATTGTTTAACATGCGGCAGCTTTTACGGCAGACCCGACCGACCGGAAGGAGTCCCATGAGCTCAGTTGCGTTTTGTACCTGCAACGACCGGAAATGCCCATTTAACCCTGTCAACCACGAGAAGGGCTGCACACCGTGTATCGCTAAGAATCTGCACGAGCACGAGATTCCAACGTGCCTGTTCAACGCGATTTCTCCCGATCGGCTTGAGGCCGATAAAGACGAGTGGTCGTGGCAAGCGTTCGCGCGGCATGTAGAAGCATATCTGGGAAGCGACAGCCCAAGAATCCCCGCAGGCGAAGAAGCGCCGCAGGGATTTACCAAGATCGGTTGCTGTAAGCGGGACTAACAATCAAAGTTAGTGCCCCCCCCTAAAACCAAACGTCAGTACCTCATTATGGGATAACAGACCTGATGGGTTTGCCCCATGCTTACAGGAAAGCGCCCGCCGACCATGGCAGCCGGCGGGCCCGTTCCCGAAGTACACCGTTGAATCGCACAGAGGGGAGGAATGCGAATCAAACTCAACAGGGCAGGCTTTTTCATCGCCTACGGCCTGCTCCGTTGCTGCATACAATATAGTTCACCCTAGTTTACTTTGCCGTATCAAACCGCGCCGCCACACCTTCTCCATAAGTTAGACACGGTAAACCTGCCAAATAGGGACAGGTTTATTTTGGCAGGTTTTATCTGGGGAAACATCAATGGAGCCAGCGTTCCACCACAAAGAGGACAGCCAGCTTTGTGGTGGTTTTGGCCACGGCAGAGCCGCTAGAGCCCTGCTGGCCAACGACAGGCGGCCAAGTCGACGTGCATGGGGTCGACAAACGTCACGCCCTCCCCCAGCAGAAGTTCGCGCTGAGCATCGGGGCCGCCAAACGCAAAGCCCTCGCAAATGCTGCCATCGGCAAACACCACACGATGGCAGGGAATCTCGCCGGGGCGCGGATTGCTGTGCAGCGCATAGCCCACGTACCGCGCACTTCGTGGACGGCCGGCGAGCAGCGCCACCTGGCCGTACGTGGCAACCATCCCCTCAGGGATCTGCTCGACTACCTCGTACACCCGCTCAAAAAAGCCCTCAGACGCCATCGATGCTCCTTTCCGCCCGCAACAGCATAAATCAAATGATCCCTCGGGGACGGCAGGGTTGCGGATCATTTGCGGCCTCCGTGCGGCCGATGGTCCGCAACCCCGTCATCGCCGAGGGATCACATGGCATGGCAGGTAGCGTTTGCCCAGATAAAACCTGCCAAAATAAACCTGTCCCTTTTTGGCAGGTCGGTTAGTTGGCAGGCTGGAAGAAGGCTACGGCTACGGCACCGGGGCCTACATGGGTGCCGATGGTGGCGCCGATGGTGTGAACGGGCAGCTCGCCCTCGGTGTGGCCAGCCCACAGCGCGGCGCTGTCCTCGATATACTTCTTGAGCACCGCATCCGAAAGGCCCGTATAGCCGAGCGCCAGCGGCATGGAAAAGTCGACGCCGCCCGCCTTTTCGACCTTTTGGTTCAGCAGGTTGCGACCGTTCTTGGAACCGCGCGCCTTGCCCAGCTGCACGATCAGACCATCCTCGGCAGCCACCACGGGCTTTACGTTGAGCAGCGTACCCACGGCGCCGGCCGCAGCAGACAGGCGACCACCGCGCACCAGGTACTCCAGCGTCTCGAGCAGGCCGATAACCACCACGCGGTCGCGCACGGCCTCGACCGCCGCCGCGATCTGGGCCGCGCTACGGCCCTCGTCCACCAAGCGCAGGGCATACTCGACCAGCACGCGCTCGCCCAGGGTGACGTTGTTGCTGTCTACCACGAACACATCGCCGCCCGGGGCCTCGGCAAGAGCGGTGCGCGCACTCTGATTGGTGCCGGAAAGCTTAGCGCCCACGGTAATAATCACGGCCTCATCGCCGGCTTCACGAACCTCGGCGATAGCCTGCGAAAACGCGTACGGGTTGACCTGACCGGTCTTGGGCAGCTCATCGCGCTCCACGAGCATCTCGTAAAAGCGCTGGTGATCGATGTCGACGCCATCCATGTAAACATCGGTGCCAAAGGTAACGGACAGCGGCAGAACAGCCAGTGCCGGGTGCTCCGCCGGCGACATATCGCTTGCGGAATCGGTAATAATGCGGACGGACATAGCGAATCCTTTCTTGCACAGGTCCCGCGCAGGGAATTTTGACAGCAATGCCCCGGCACGGTATACGCGCTCAAACGGGACGATGCAGTTGTTAATGGGAAGCAAATGCCTAGGCGGCCCTACAGCTCGCGCAGGGTGTCGAGAATCGTACGCAGCGACGCGTACATCTGCTCGCGCTGCTCCACGCCCATGGCCTTGCCGGTGGCGTCGAGCACCTCGCGAATAATGCGATCGGCCTCATTCATGCTCTCGCCGCCCAACGTGGTCAGGCGAACCGGGGCGCGATACTTAACGGCGGCATCGCCCGAATCGTCGACCTCGACGTAGCCGCCCTCTTCCAGATGCGCCAGCGTGCGCGAGACGGCAGCGCGGGTCACGCCTGCCATGCGGGCGAGGTCGGCACCAGTCAGGCCGTCCTTGCTGCGCTCAAGATAGTACAGGCACATGATATCGGAACCCTTAAGGCCCAGCCTTGCGCCCTCAGATGCCTTAATGCGCTGGATCTCCTTGTAGAGCCCGCTAATCAGTCCGACAAAATCCTCAAAACGTGTCTCGTCGTTCTGCTGCATGGGAGACGACCGCCTTTCGCTTACATGATGCTAACGGGTAAACATCTTAGCCGTACCCAGCGATCGCAAGCCCCGAACGCCCTATTTGTTAACCCATCAACATAAAAACCACCACAAAGGGGATAGCACCTTTGTGGTGGTTTGTGTGGTGGTTTGGCCCGAGCTAGAGTTCCACGCGCGGGTTATCGCGGGTCACAAGCGTCTTAACGACAACCGTCGCTCCCAGATAGCGCTCAAGCAGCTCGGCTAAGCGATCGATCGCGGCCTGACAGTCCCCCATTCGCTCGGGCTCAACACACTCAATCGCCAGGAACGCATCGGCAGAATCGTCGGACAGGGCCGTTCGAACGCCGTCGCGCCAGTTCCAGCAGCGGCACACGGCGCCCGCATCATCGATGTAGGCGAGCTCGCCGGGCAGCGTCGGGTCATCCGCCTCCTCGCCAAGCGGCAAGAACGCATCGCCACCGTTGGTCACCTTCAAGCGAAGGTCTCCCTCAATCGCGTGCAAATCCTCGCCTCCCACGGGCAGCGCGTAGGTCAGCGACACCGTGTTGTAAATATCCACCGCCGGTGTGATATGACCGACCGGTTTGCCCTTGAGCACGCGCTTGAGCAAGTTCTCGATCGAGCAGCGGGCGCCCTTTTTAGTCTTGAACAGGCGATAGGCCTCGCGCCAAGCCTTGACCGGCGCGTTCTCGCTGATGGTATCGCTTGTCAGGTGGCGCTCCGCATCGATATTGGCGCGATCGAGCAGCGCCGCAATCGCGTCCACGTCCTCTTGAGGAATCGTAGCCGCGGGCTTCATGCCCTTTACGACCACGACGCCGACCGCCGCCTGTGGAAATAGCTCCCAAAATGAATCCTCGGCAACAAAGCCCTTCATACGCTCTCCCTTCGCAATTCGCGCCAACGCGAGCGCCTAAACAAAAAGCGCCCTCACAGCGGCCACCTTCAAAGTCCTACGGTGCCGTCACAAGAGCGCTTACGCTGTCCCCATCCGGAGAAGGGGACGATATGTCAGGCGCATTGTAACCCGAGTCATCCACACGAGCAAAACCACCACAAAGGCGCCTGCCTCTTTGTGGTGGATATGGACTCGAGGCGACGCTAGTGGCGGAGTCCCAGCAGGCCGCGGCCGCGATGACGGGCCTCGGCGGACACCTGAGCGTGCGGGCCGGCGGCCTTGACGGACTCGGGCAGGTGCGAGTACTTCTTCTCGAAGTTCTCCTCGAACATCACCGCCAGGTTGTGCGCGGCCTCGTCGTAGCGCGCTGTGCTCTGCCAGTACTGGCGCGGCACCAGGATGCCGTCCGGCACACCGTGGCACGTGGTGGGAATGTCGACATTAAAGATATCGTCGTGCAAGAACTCGCTGTCCTCGATGGTACCGTCGAGGGCGCGTGCGACCAGGGCGCGCGTGTAGGCAAGCTCGATGCGATGGCCCACGCCATAACCGCCGCCAATCCAGCCGGTGTTGAGCAGATAGACGCGGGTGCGACCGTCGGCGATACGCTCGCCGAGCATCTTGGCGTAGACCATGGGATCGAGCGGCATAAACGGCTCTCCGAACAGCGAGGAGAACGTAGGCGTGGGCTCGGTGACGCCGACCTCGGTACCGGGGATCTTTGCGGTGAAGCCTGTCACAAAGTGATACATGGCGGCATCGGCCGTCAGGCGCGAGATAGGCGGCAGCACGCCAAAGGCATCGCAGGTCAAAAACAGCACGACGCTCGGGGTGGTGCCCATGCCCTTGGTCCACGCGTTGGGGATATGCTCGACGGGATAGGCAACGCGCGTGTTGTGCGTGATCGAGACGTCATCGTAGTTGGGCTTGCGGTTCTCGTCAAGCACCACGTTTTCGCAGATCGCGCCAAAGCGAACGGCATTGAAGATCTCGGGCTCGTGAAACTCGTCCAAGCCCTCGCACTTGGCGTAGCAGCCGCCCTCGATGTTGAAGATGCCCATGTCGGACCAACCGTGCTCGTCGTCGCCGATCAGCAGGCGCGTGGGATTGGCCGAAAGCGTGGTCTTGCCGGTGCCGGACAGGCCAAAGAACACGGCGGTCTCGTGCGTGACGGGATCCATGCTGGCCGAGCAATGCATGGGCAGCACATCGTCCTCGACGGGCAGCAGGTAATTCATGACGCTGAAGATGGACTTTTTAATCTCGCCGGAGTAGCCGGTGCCGGCAACCAGAATCACGCGTTCCTGGAAGTTGATGACCACGGCGGCGCTGGAGTTGAGGCCCTTGATGGCAGGGTCGCACTGGTACCCGGGTGCCGCGAGCACGCAAAAGTCCGGCTCGCCGGTGCGCGCAATTTCGCGAGCGAGCGGACGGGCGAGCATCTGCTTAATGAAGAGCGCCTGGCTCGCGCGCTCGCAGGCAACGAGCAGGCGACGCGTGTGGTTGCGGTCGGCACCCGCCATGCCGCGGGTGACGAACACATCGCGCTCGTTGAGATAGTCGACGATGCCGGCCTTGATGGCCTCGTAGCTCTCAATCGAAAGCGGGCGGTTGACGGCGCCCCAGGCGATCTTGTCGTGAACATCGGGGGTGTCAACGATAAAGCGGTCGTTGGGAGAACGGCCGGTGCGTTCCCCCGTCTCGATTACCAGCGCGCCGTTGGATGCCATGCGGCCCTCTTCACGGCGGATGGCGTGCTCGACGAGCTCCGCAGCAGGTAGATCGACCAGCAGACGCGGCTGATTCTCGGCGGGATCTTCGACCAGCGTAATACCAAAGTTGGACAGAACTTCTGCAGGGGTAACACCAGGCATGGGGCCTCCTTTAAAAGCGCGTCACGCGGGCGCGGCGCGCACTTTACTCACGTAAAGTTCGTTGTACCCGATATGCAAAAACGTTTTTTGCGGCAAGGGCGGCAAGCCCGCCCAACGGTCAAAAATCCCAGGCAAGCGGCCTAGTCATTGGGTAGTCATTGGGGACGTTCTCAAACGACGAGTCGTTGGGGACACTCTTGAACAGGCAACATTCAAGGAGTGTCCCCGGATGCCGGCACTTAGGGACGTTCCCAAAGTGCCAACTATAGCGGCAGGCCTTGGCCGAGCATGGCGATGGCGCTCATGAGGACCAGCATGCCGGCGGCGTAGGGCAGGACGGCGCCCAGGAGCTCGGCATCCTTGCCGCGCACGTGCACGGCGGCAAGACCAATAGCGAGCGTCTGCGGCGAGATCATCTTGCCGGCGGCGACGCCAAGCGCGTTCAGCGCGACCATCCAGTAGTCGCTCACGCCCAGCGCGGTGGCAGCCTGGCTCTGGATGGGACCAAACAGCATGCCAGAAGACGTGCCCGAACCGGTCACGAACGCACCGACCGCGCCGATCCACGGAGCCAGAATCGGGTACAGGCCACCGGCGACCGCAATGCAAAACGCGCTGATCGAAGAGATCATGCCCGCATAGCCCATAACCTTGGCACAGCCCAGAACCGAAAGCATGGTAATGACCGTCGGCATCATCTGCTTGACGGTCGCGGCCAGTACCTTGCCCATCATGCGCGGCGAAGCACCCTGAATGGCGCCGCCGACAAACGCCGCCAGGAAAATCCAGACGCCCGGCGTGTTGATCCACGAAAACGTGAGCGTGCCGGGGTTCTCGCCGCAATACACCTGCACCTGGCTCGCAAACGGTGCGAGCGCAGCATGCACGGCAGGCACCAGGTTAGACGTTCCCAACAGCAGCACAAAGATCAGGATGAAGCACGACCAAGCCGAAAGCGCCGACTTAGCGGTGAGCTGCTCGCCGGCCTCGATATTCATGTGGAAGCGTGCGTCCAGATGCCCCGACTTCTCGGCACGCATGGCAAGCGCAGCTGTCAGCGCGAGCGAAACGATGGAACCGACGACGACGGCAAGCTCGGGACCCACAAACATAGCAACGACAAGAGCCGCACCGGCAAAGGACACGCCGGAGAGCACGGCGATGCCCGCCACGCCGTTCAGGCGCTCGGCAACGCCCGCAACATTACCCTGGTCATCGGCGACACGACCCGCAACCAGCACGATAAACAGCGGCATCATCGCAAAGAAAGGCGCCAACTGCACCATCTGAACGGTCGCCAAATGTAGCGGGTCCAGGCCCACCAGACCGGCAACGGACACCGTGGGAATGCCAATGGAGCCGTAGGGCGTGGGCACGCCGTTGGCCAGCAGACAGATGAGCACGGCGGGCACGGCCTCAAAGCCCAGGCCCGCGAGCATGCCGGCGGGAATAGCAACGGCGGTGCCAAAACCGGCCATGCCCTCCATAAAGCCACCAAAGCACCAGGCCACAAGCAGCGCCAGCAGACGGCGATCGCTGCTGATGGAGGTGATCATGCTGCCGATCACGTCCATGGCGCCCGTGCGAACGCACAGGTTATACGTGAACACCGCGGCGATGATTACCAAAACGATGGGCCACAGGGCCATCAAAAAGCCTTCGAGCGAGGCGGTCGCGATCTGCGCTGCCGGCAGGTGCCACCATGCGAAGGCAAGCACGCACGAAAGGACAAACGATCCGATGGCGGCTTTCCAAGCTGGCCATTTAAAGCACAGCAGCATCACGACAAGCCAAATGATCGGCACAAGAGCCAGCAAGAATGCGGCGACGTCCATAGGTAGAAGCTCCTTGGTGCCGCGCGGGCGGCATCGTGGTATCACATAACTTTAACAGGATACCGCACGCTCACCGACAATTTACTGCCGCCCCCCGAAAATATTGAACAATCCGTTCAAAAACATGAGTGACACCGTCGCGTCTATACTAGAACGCAGTAATAGAAAGGACCCCGCCTTGAGCATCTCGCCCCTCGATAGCATCCGCCGCGCCATCGCCCGCCGCAACGGCATCGCCAACCCCGCTGTATCGGGCGGGGCACACGGGCAGGGCGGCCGCATCGAGAACGGCCTGTTCCCCGCATCGCACACCGCCGAGGAGCTCGCGCGTATCCAGGAGCTGAGTCAGCGCAACGCCGGCGGGCCAAATAGCGGCCAAGCCACGCGTCGTCGGCGCGAGCGCGAGCGCGAGCCCGGTCCCGTCCGCCGTATGGTCAACGCATGGTGGAACCGCCTGCTCGGCGCCGTCTACGGCGGCGGTTTCTCCATGCAGGAAGCCGAATACGAGGAGCACGCCACCAGCCGCGACTACCTTTGGAATACCCTGGGCACCGCCGTGTGGGGCATGGCGTTTCCGCTGCTCACTATCGTGTCCACGCAACTCGTGGGCGCCGAAGAAGCCGGCAAGTTCTCCATCGCCTTTGTCACCGGCACGCTCATCATGATCGCGTGCAACTACGGCGTGCGCAATTTTCAGGTCTCGGACATCGACGAGAAGACGTCCTTTGCCTCCTACCAGCTCAACCGCTGGCTTTGCGGAGCTCTCGCCCTAGGCTGCGGCCTCATGTACAGCAGCGCCCGCGGCTATGACGCGCAGATGGCGACGATCGGCCTGGGCGTCTACCTCTATAAGGTGATCGACGGCATCGCCGACGTGTACGAGGGCCGCCTGCAGCAGGCCGACAAGCTCTATTTGGCCGGCATGAGCCAAACGCTGCGTTCCGCCGGCGTCATCGCGGTCTTTAGCGTGGCGCTGTTCCTTACGCGCAGCATGCCCATCGCGGCCATGGCCATGGGCGTCGCCGCCATTGCCTCGCTTGTGCTGGTCACCGCCCCGCTCGCCCTGCTCGAAACCGAAAAATCGCGTCGCGTGAGCATACGCGAAGTCGGCCGCCTTTTTGCGCAGTGCGCCCCGCTCTTTGGTGCGCTCTTTTTGTTCAACCTTATCGAGAGCATGCCCAAGTTTGTAATGGAAGGCACGCTGGCCTACAAATATCAGCTGTATTTTAATGCCCTATTCTTTCCGGCGCAGGCCATTTTGCTGAGCGTTGGTTTTATCTATAAACCGCAGCTCTTGCGTTTGTCGAGCATTTGGGCTAACCCGCGCAAGCGTCGCCGCTTTGACTTAATTATTGTCGCCGTTATGGCGCTGATCTTGGGTTTCACTGGCGCATGCGCCGCGTTTATGGCAGGCCCCGGCATTCCCCTTATGAGCTTTATGTACGGCCTCAACTTTGAGCGCTACCGCACATTGGCGCTGCTGATGGTCGTCGCCGGCGGCATCACCGCAGCCATCGACTTTATCTACGCCATTATCACAGTGCTGCGCTACGCCGGCGATGTCACCAAGATCTACCTCATTTGCTTTGCCGTGAGCGTGGTGGTACCGATGGTCCTCATCAACCTACTGGGGCTGATGGGTGCCGTCGTGAGCTACCTGGCTATCATGGCCCTACTGCTGGTGCTGTTGATTGTCGAGTACGCCCACATTCGCCAGCGCATAGAACGAGCCCGCAACCCGTACGGCGCCTAATTGGCTGCCCCGGTCACCGGAATTTGCGATGGAATCACCCCGGCTGGGGTCTCGTCGCGGACAATATGCATCACGCAAAACTAAGTGAGTAGACTTTTACCGAATCCCCGACCACACCGACAAAGCACAAGCCTGTGACTTGCGGTTTTGTTGAAGCAAACATGTTGGGTGCTCGGCATTTCCAAAAAAGCCTACTCACTTAGCCAGCGGGCAGCCAAATGATTATGTAATCCCCGTCCCAGAAAAATCATTTGATGGGCAGAAGGGCAAAAGTAGTCAAAAAAGCCCCGTCCCAAATTAGCTACCCTTTGCACCGATTATTCGCCGGGGAGAATATTTGCATAGAACTCCGCCCCATCGTCCAGGCGCAGAATGCCTACGCGGCCGAACTCGGAGCCGGTGGCGGCGGCGCAGTCGATGTCGATACGGTCGGGAACACCGGCGGTATCCTCACCGCCCAAGCGCACCATCTGCCCGCGGCCCGACTCCTCGTCGAGCCCTGCCAGGCCGCCCACCTCGCAATAACGCCCGAGCGACACCGTTGGCGTGTGGCCGCTCACCACGACCGGACCCTTGCCCTCGGCAGATAGCAGCCCCGTCGGGGCATCCCAATAGCCATGGCGAATCCAGAGCAAGTCATCGGACGACTGCACGGCGAGCATTTGCTGCAGCAACTCGCTATCGGCATCGACCGCTCCCCTGCCGTCACCGCAATCAACACCATGCTCAAGCAAAAACGCACGCGCTGCCTCGGCCTGAATGCCGGCGTGCACCAGCAGATACGGACGCTCGGCAGTCTCTGCCACCGCATAGAGTGGCAGGGCGGCAGCCCAGCGCACCAGCTCCTCGTATGCCTCAAACTCCATATCGTTGAGCTGCTGGCGCGTGGTCCAACCGCCGTTGATGTCCCAGGTCTCGGCATCGAGCGGGTCCTGGCCAATGATCGCGTCGAGCATAATCTGCTCGTGGTTACCCTTAAGCACGCGAGCGTTGGGCAGCGATCGCACCAAGTTGATGACGCCGACCGGATCGGGACCGCGATCGATCATGTCGCCCAGCACGTACAGCGTGTCGTCGGACGTTAGCGAGATCTTGGAAAGGGCCTCGTCCAGCGCGCGCACGTGCCCGTGAGCATCGGATGTCACATAGATCGCCATGGAACGCCTTTCCCTGCATTACGGCCGAAGCCCGGAGCCACAACTAAAACTTCAAGTTGAACTTAAACGTTACCCATTGTACTCCGTTGCAATAAAGCTGGGAAGAGCCCCGCGTCGCCAACGGTCGTTAGCGGCCGCACGCCCGCGCGCGCAGTTCACGGTGCACCGCCGACAGCTGATTCCCGACCAGCTTCGCACACGCCGTAGCCTCGTGTCGAAAATGCGCACGCCCGCAATCCGTTCCCATAAACCCACCATCTTTGGGTACAAATAACCGCAGATAACTGACCGTGCCACGCCAACCACCCAGGAGCGGACACTATCCATGAACCAGATCCTTCTGTTTATTGGCCTCGTCATCATTTTGTGCCTGACCATCAAACCCGTCGGCAAAAAGCTTCCCTTCCCCACCCTGCTCATCTTTATCGCGCTGGGCATGCTGTTTGGCGTCAACGGCCTGGCTCACATCGACTTTAACGACTACGCGCTTACCGAAACCGTCTGCAGCACGGCGCTGCTGTTCATCATGTTCTACGGCGGCTTTAACACCAATATCGACCGCGCCAAACCTGTCGCCGTGCCCGCGGTGCTGCTGAGCACGCTCGGCGTCGTCGTCACCGCCGGCATCACGGGCGCCTTTGCACACTTCGCGCTAGGCTTCGACTGGATCGGCGGTCTGCTGCTGGGCTCGGTCGTGGCGTCGACCGACGCAGCGAGCGTCTTTAGCGTGCTGCGCGAGCACAGCCTTTCGCTAAAGGGCGGCACTGACTCGCTGCTCGAGGTCGAATCGGGCTCCAACGACCCCGTCGCTTACATGCTCACCGCCGTGCTTGCAACCCTTGCGGCCGGCGGCGACATTAACATCCCCGTGCTGCTCGCCAAGCAGATCATCCTGGGCGTGGGGCTGGGCCTTGTCATCGGCTGGGCATCGGGCCGCCTGATCGAGCGCGCGCACGCAACAGCCGAGGGCGCGCAGACCATCTTTTTGTTCGCCGTGGCGATCGTCGCCTACGCGCTGCCGAGCTACCTAGGCGGCAACGGCTTTTTAGCCGTGTACCTTGCCGGCATTGTGCTAGGCGCCAGCGACATCACCGGCAAGGTCGAGATGGCGCACTTCTTTGACACCCTTACCGAGATGGCAGAGATGACCATCTTCTTTTTGTTCGGCCTGCTCGCGACGCCCGCACGCCTGCCGCAAATGCTGCTACCGGGCCTGGCACTCATGGCGTTTATGCTCTTTGTGAGCCGCCCCATCGCCGTCGGTCTGCTGCTGGCGCCCTTTAAGACCAATCCTCGCCAGGTCGCACTTGTAAGCTGGGCGGGTCTGCGCGGCGCGGCTTCGGTCGTGTTTAGCCTCTTTGCCGTGGTGGCCGGTGTTCCCGGCGGTCACGACCTGTTTGACCTAGTGTTTGTGATTGCCGTGGCGAGCATTGTGGTGCAGGGCTCGCTGCTGCCGGCGGTGGCGAAGAAGCTCGACATGATCGATGCGGCCGGCGACGTGCGCCGCACCTTTAACGATTACCGCGACGAGGACGGCATGTCGTTTGTCAAGCTCAAGGTGGGCGCGGGCCATCCGTTTGCCGGTCGCTCGCTCGCGGACATCGGCAGTGCCACGGACATGCTCGTAGCCCTGGTGCTGCGCGACGGTGCGCACCCGGTGCTGCCCAACGGCGATACCGTAATTGAAGAAGGCGACCTTCTGGTTATGGCAGCGCCAACGTTTGAAGAGCGTGCCGAGGTTACACTGCGCGAGGTCACCGTGACACCCCACGGTCGCCTGGCAGGACTGCGCCTGCGCGATGTGCCACAAGGCAAGCACCCCTTTATCGTCGTGATGATCAAACGCGACGGCCAAACCATCATCCCCGACGGCAACACCCATATATACGCCGGCGACAAAGCCGTCATCGCCACCCTGGCGTCGTAGCGGCAAGGGACAGCCATCCCGAATTGACTACATTTGAGCACCAATCGCCCCGGCTGGGGTCTCGTTGCGAACAATTAGCGCCTCTCAAAACTAAGTGAGTAGACTTTTGCCGAATCGCCGACCACGTCACCAAAGCATAAGTCTGTGACCTGCGGGTTTGTTGAAGCAAATTGGTCGTGTGCTCAGGATTTCCAATAAAGCCTACTCACTTAGCCAGCGTGCGATCAAAATAGAACAGTCGCGAGGTCATTAAACTCCATTACGACGGTTTATCGTGCATGTTCGCGCAGCTGCGGGTGCAGACGCTCCGTCTCAAATTAGCTACCCTAGTCATCGTCGACGGCAAAATCACGGAGGTCGAGGCCTTCGCGTTCGGCTCGGGCTAGGAGCTCTTGGGGCGACTCGTCCTCGATATCCACTATGTCGAGCATGGCAGCCGGAAAGCCCACGCCTGCTGCACTCCCCGCGCGATCGAGCAGACTCTCGCGCAGCTGGTCTACATCAACGTCTATCTTCATGGTGAAACCTCCTGCCGAGCCAGGTCCCTACTCAGCAGCGCTAAGCTTATCCACAGCAGCAACAAAAGCCGCAATCTGCTTGTCGTCCATCTGCACAGCCAAACGCCCCACGGGCTCATCGTAGGCGAACTGCACCTTATCGATAAAGCAATCCCAAGCGCGTTCGTCCACACGCACGGCGGCCTCGCAATACTGGCTGAGCTTTTTGAGTCCATACCAAAACGCATTCACATGACGCGCGGGGTCCTCGTCCAGCACACCATCGTAGCGGCGCCCGTTAAACTCCCGCATGCGTGCCACGGCAACCTCGAGCGAGTCGCCGCCCTCGGCAGAAGCCTCATCCACCAGCTCGGGAATCGGAACCTCACGCCGAACATCATGCCTGGTAGCGCCGTCGTACTCGCCCACCAGCACGTCTTCGTCAAGCCGAGAATCGTAGTCGAAATAGCTCGAGCCCCTGCAAATCCCATGCGGCGAGCCAGAGCCAAACGCGCAGAACAACCCGCCGTCGGCAACAATACGACGGTAGGTCTCAAACGACTTCTTAACCTGAGCGAGCAACTCGAAAAGCAAACCGGCATCGCACGCCGCCTCGCACGCAACGCACGCAGGCTTCGGCAGCCCCGAAGGCTCAACCGTGCTCCCTGCAATGCGGGCGGCGCGCTCGGCCCGATACGCCTGCGCGGCCAAGCGCGCCCTCTGCGCAGCGCCGCGCACGTTGGTAAGTTCACGCTCCAACGCCACGTCACCAGCAACATCGCCAGCAACATCACTCGCAGACCCGCTGGCGCCCTGCGACCCTGTCGCACTCAGCTCGGACTTAAACGTCGCTGTGATCATACCCGCAAGGTCTGTCGCATCGGCGGCACAGCGCAACTGTTCCAGCTGCGTACACAGCAGGTCGGCATCCAAAGGCACGGCATCCACAACGCGCACGCCATTCAGGCGCGCCGCGTCCCGTAGCACCATAGCCCCCGCGGCATCGTACGCCGCGCGGACCTTGTCCGCCGTATTCGCACGCAGCTTTACCTCGATAAACGCGAGCGTCTGCTCCAAACGGGCCAGTAGCTCGGCCTTGTCATCCATGCGCAAAAAGGCAGCATAGCGGCGCTCCATCTGCAGCGGACCGACAATGCCCACCTGCTTGCGAGCGCGTTCAAGCGCAGTGCCCTCAACACGGCGCACGTACGTATCAACAGCCCGCACGGCAGAGTCGCGCGCAGCGTGCTCGGCAGCCTCGACGCCCCTAAGGACGCCCAGCAGCTCGCGAGAGCGCGCCTTGCGCACCAGCTCCCCGCGATCGTACTGCTCAAGCGCCGTCTGACGCTTGGCTACCGACTCAAAGCCAAACAGCTCGTCGAGCAGCTCACCAACAGAACGCTCGCCCGCCATAGCAAGGCCTCCTCACGCACTACGCACCCACATGCCCGCGGGGCACCCGAACACCGGACGCCCCGCTCGCCCGCACTCCTACAGATCCAGAGCCTTTTTCGCGGCGTCGACCGGGTCGCCATCCATGTAGAACACCGGGCTCAGGCCCGAGATAATCTCGGACGAAACACTCTGCAAACCTGCAATGGCACTCAGCGGCAAAATCACGCGCTTTGCGCCGGCGTTTTTGGCCACGCGCATAATGTCCTCGAGCCCACGGATCTCGTCCATAGAGCCCGACATGCGCAAGATTCCCGGAATCGCCAGCGCAGGCATCACCGGGCGGTTGCACGCCGCGGAGCACAGGCCCACGAACTCGGCGAGCGAAACTTCCTCGGACAGGCCCTTGCTCTGCAGGTCGTTGTAGAACAGCAGGTAATCCTTGGAGCCAATGTGCATGCCCGGCGCCACGCGGTTCGCCAGGTTCACAAAGTTGTCGAACGCGGCCTCCAGCGTATCGCGCACCGGCTTGTTAAAGGCCACGCCCTCGTGCTTAAACTTGCACTCGCCGGCAACGGCCTTGTTCTCCAGCTTGTACACGGCAACCTCGCCGCCCTGCGACCTGCCCACGCCAAACACGTGACCGGACAGCAGCGGCCCGTCGGGAATCAGCGTGTCCTCGCTCTGCTCGGGCACGCGCACCACGTGCACGTCCTGCGGGTTGTCGGCATCCATATAGCCCAGGTTAACGTCGATAAACTCAACGCCCGCCATAATCTTGAGCTGCTCCTTTACGCGGCGACGACCCTCGATGGCGTAGTCCAGCAGCCAGCGCACGTCGTCCTTGTCCATGGCCTCGTCGGGGAACAGCAGCTTGGCCAGGCCGCTAAAGGTCTTGCGCACGGCGATCTCGTCACGTTTGTTAAAGTCGCTGTTAAAGCGGAAGTAACGGTCGATATGGTGCGTAAAGTCCTTGCGGCGCATCTCCTTGCAAAACTCCGACAGGCAGTCGGTGATCAGGCCGTAATGCCCGGTCAGCAAGCTCGAACGCATCTTGGGAATCTCCCAGCCCGGCAGGTAATAGTGGATACGGTCGAAGAAGGCCGAATCGTTGTTAAACTCCGGCGGAAACGGATCAAACAGGTGCGTGGTCTTAAGGACGTTTTGCACGGTGTCGTTGATGTTGCCCTCAAAGACCATGGAGGCATCGGCGTTAATCTGGTCGCGGCCGCGCGCATAGCTGCCGCTCGCCATGTAGTCCTTCATGATCTGCACGGCGTTGGTGTCCTTAAAGCGCATGCCGGCGACCTCGTCGAACGTCACGCAATCCCAGTGGCCCACCAAGCCCACGCGGTCGGCGCGCATGGAGTTCATGCGGCCGAACAGGTTGGCCGTGGTGGTCTGGCCGCCAGAGAGCAAGATGGCGTAGGGCGAGACCTCTTTGTAGATATGGCTCTTGCCGGTGCCGCGGGGACCCAGCTCGCACAGGTTGTAGTTGCGTTCGATGAGCGGCACCATACGCTCGATAAAGTGCAGACGCTCTTTCTCGGAAAGCTCACTGGGTTCGTAGCCAGCTGAGCGCAGCAGCATGTTGAGCCACTCGTCGCGCGTAAAGTACTGGCGCTCGTCGATCATGGCATCCAGGTCCAGGTTGGGCATCTGGATGGGCGTAAGCGACGCCACACTAAACGGAGAGTCCTCGGGGCCGCGCTTTTTGCGCTTGGCCTTGGAGCGGCGTGGCGCATCGTCGCCAAAGACCTCCATGCCAAACTCGTCTTCCTCATCCAAGGGGTGACGATACTCGATGCTCATAATGCACCAAATGCCGCCCTGCAGAATCTTGGAATAGTCGCGCACGTACTCGGCCGGCATCACAAACGGCTCGATGGTCAGGTTGGCAAACGACGCCACGTAGATATCTTTGTACTCGTCGAGCTTGGCCGTCACCTTATCGATGATGGTAAAGCGGCCCAGTTCGCGAATCTTGGACTTAATGCGCTCGGACTCGTCGGGGCGCACGTAGTTATCGGTGAGGATCCTGCGGATGCGATCCAGGCCCTCTGCAACGGCTTCCTCGTCATCGGTTGAGCAGTACATGCCCAGCAGGTACTCAAGCACAAAGGTTGGCACGTTGGCGCCGCGCTTCATAAGGGCAGTCAGGTCCTTGCGCACGATCTTGCCAGCAAAGTGCTCGAGCAGCTTGCCGTCCAGCCCGTCCATGTCGTAGCCCTCATCCTCGGGAGCCTCGGCCACAGCTTGGTCATAGCCATCGGTCGAGGACTCGTCCTCAACGGGCGCGACAGCCTCCACCGGCTCCGGGGCAGGCGCCGCAGCCTCAGCCTCCGCAGCAGGCACGACCTCCTCCGCAGGCGTGGCAGCCGCCGCAGGCACATCAACATCAATCGAGGGAACTTCCCACAGATTGTCGTCATGGCTATCAATCATAGGGCACACTCCTAAAAACCAAAGTCAGCAACAGGGGCAAACGAAACGGCGATGGTATACGTCTCGCGCCAAACGATCTTGCCCGACTGGGCATCGCGGCAAACCAGCAAATGGGACGAGCCGGACCCAAACGACACACCCGTCTTAAGCGTAAAGCGAGCCTCGACCACGCGGTCCTGCGGGTTGGGCGAAGTCATGTCCGCATGCACGCGAGCAACGTCGCTCACCTCGTTGCCGGTCTCGTCGGTAAACACCAGCTCGTACTCACACGGCAGCACCTTGCCCGTAGCGGCCTCCTCCTGCAGCAACTTAATGCCAAACAGCGAGTTGGTAACGCGGCGGCTCTCACTCAGCACGCGCAGCTTCGCAGTCTGCGTATCAACGAATTCCTTTGAGGAGGCGCTCAGGCGGCGATACCCGACCACCGGCACCACGAGCTCCTGCAGACTCACGCCGCCATGCACGTAGCGCTTGGTTCCGCCGGGTCGCTTGTAGTGCACGATCCCGCGCGGAGCCAAGCCAACGTAGCCGCCGCCCGGCACCACATGGTCCATGTTCATGGCTAAACACGGGCTAACGTCCGCGCCGTTAGCGATATCGGCCAAGGTGTCGCCCTGAGCGACCACCGCATGGCGCTTGCCAAACAGCACCGGATCGTCGGGCAGGTCGTTCTTGCCCAGGAACAGGCATTCCGGCAGTTCGTTGGCCGTGTACAAAAAGCCATGGTCGGATGTGATCGTCACGCGGGCGCCTGGCGCGTCGGTGCACACGCGCTTGGCGATCGAGACCAGCTCGTCCACGCTCTCGGCGCATGCATCAAACACGTCGCTTTCGGTGGCGAGCTTCTCCCCCGTCGCGTCGATCTTGTTGTGATACAGGTACACGATCTCGCTGGACTTGAGCAGCTCCTTGCGGTCGGCGGCAGACATGTCCAGATACGCCGCGGCACTCAGGGCACGACCCGTAGGCGCGGCCTTCTGCAGCACCGCTTGACGCTCGACCGTAGAACCCGTCGGCATATCATCGAGCAGCACGGCGCCCGTTTCCATGTTGAGCGTCATGGCCTGATGCGGCAACAGCGCCGGCATGCCCATCTCGGTAATAGAGGGAAACATCGCCTGCACGCTACCCATGCGCACCTCGCCGCCACGCTCGCGCTCCAAAACGGCAGCCACGTCCTGCGCTACCTCGTAGCGCAGCGCATCGCTAATCAGGACCACCTTGGCCTTGGCACTACCGGTATACGTGGGCAGCGTCTCCCAATAGAACAGGTCTTGGCGAGCGACACCCTCAACATAGCCGGCATCGCGCCACTGCGCCTGGGCGGCATTGGCCCAGCACGCGTTGCTCTCGGTCAGATACCAGTTAACGTAGTTGTTCTCGGCCCATTCGACCGCGCGGCGCTCGGGCTCCTCCAACAGGTCGACACCGCGCAGCTTGCAGCGCTCGTTGGCCTGGCGCAGCGCGCGGTATGCCGCATCCATGCGCCACCAATCTGTGGTATAGGTCTCCCATACCTCGGCCGCCTGGGCAATATGGAATCCACCCGCATGGTCGCGCTTAAAGGCTGCCATGTCGGCCAGCGCCAAAAGCACCTGGTAGTAGCAGGCGACATCGTCGTACCAGCACAGGTCGCGACGGGCCGCGGCAACACGACGGGCCTCGTCAACGCGATCGGCACCCTGCGCCAGCGAGGCGAGCAAGTCGCTCAAAATGGCCTCGTCAACGCACGGGAATACATCCAGGCGCAGCAGATCGTCGGTAGGCAGAGCACCAAACACATGGCGCAGGCCGCACGCGTCCTGGACCAGCTCGCAAATCTCGCGCAGGTCATCAGACGCCGCAGCATCGCCCGCCCATTCGCGGACAACGGCAATGCAATACGGCGCATAGGCAGGCGCAATATGGTTGGAAAGCTTTTGCAGCGCAGCCGCCGGCACCAGCGAGGCTGAGGCCGTCAGAAGTACATGGGCGGCAAAATCCTGGAGCGAATCGCGCTCGAACAGCGTACCCTCAAAGCCCGTGCGCTGACGCACAAAGGCTGCAAGGCTATCGGCGGCCTCAAACTTTTGCGCCAGCTCCGACAGCGCCTCCGGGCCATCGCGCAGCAGCATAGTCAGGCACGCGCGCACAATAAACGGCATGGTGGCAGCGCTGGGATCGGAGCCGCCAAACATGGCGGCCAACAGGCCCAGCTCAACATCGGCCGCGCACGCAGGCGCGGGCATGCACTTAGAAAACTTGGCGACGCGACCCTTAGCGGCAAAGAACGACTTGTGCGCCTGCAGTGCCTTGCGAATATCCCGCGCGTTCGAGGCCCCCAGCTGATCGGCCAGCAGCGACAGATAGTCCGCCGAGAACTGATCGGCGTACAGTTCAACATCGGCCAGCCAATCGCCCTCGAGGCCGCCACGCCCCTGCTGGCGATACACCAGCATGTCGCTCGTGGTGTCCTCGCGGGCGATAAGGCGCTTGACCTCAAACATATGCCCGTCGCAGGCCTCCACAAAGCGCACCGGACGCGGCAAGCATTTCTCTACCGCTTCTCCAAAGCCGCCCTCGGCAAGCTCGGCAAACGTGGCGGCAAACTCGCCTTCCGCGTCGTGCCACACCACCACGCGGCGCTCACGGCAATCGGGCAGCGGCTGTTCAAAGCGCGCCGCCAGCTCTTCAATTACATCGAACTTTGCCATCTAACAATCCCACTGTCATACCGGTCAAAACAATTCGCGTAACGCGTAATCACGTGTGCATTATTTTATCTTTGCCAGCACATCCTGGAACTTGGCATAGTTGACCTTAACGCCGTCGTCCAGGTCAATCTTGATCATCTGGTCGGCCAGGTGATGCAGCTTTTCCTCGTAGGCAACGGTCTCGGTCAGCTGGTCCTTGAGCTTTTTGATGCGCTTGGTCAGCGCGACCTTCTCGCCGCGCTCGGCCGTGGCTAGCGCGTCCTCGGCGTCGGCAATCTGCGAGCGATAGCGCTCCTGCTGCTCGTGCACATAATCGGTACGAATGCGCGCCAGCAGATCGGGCGTATAGCGGTGCATGTAGACCAGGGCCATAAAGCCGTTCTTTTTGCCCGAATCAAACAGCCAGTAGATGGGACGTTTCTTGTAGGTCTGGCAGTGGTCCTTAAAGAAGTCCTTCAAAAAGTAGGTACGGATGACCTCGCGCGAGGTGCCCTTGCCGCCGAGCGCCTCGGCAATAAAGGCCAGATTCTGCTCGAGCGTCTCCTCGCCGTACACGGTGCGCACAAAGTCGATAAAGTAGCGAACGATGTCGTCGTCAAAGTACTCGTCGTCGGTAATGGGCAGCACGTTATCGCCATCGGGCATAAAGGTCACATGCGCGGGGTCGGGCATCTTGGCCAGATAGTCGTTGACCGTGGCGCCCTGATCGGCCAAAACCAGACCGTCCACGTCCAGCGAATAGCGGCCGAACATGCAGCCCACGGCATAGCTTATGAGCGAGGTAATCTCGTCGCGCTTGGTGCGCACGTACTTGTTGCCCTTGTAGCTCTCGGGAATCTCGTCAGCGGTGTCGAAGATGCGCGCCACCGATACGTACTTGTCCTCGACCTCGATGGGCACCTCGCCCTCCATGTTGTAGATCTTGGCGAAGATTCGGTTGAGCTCTTCCTCGTTAGCGCGAAGCTGCTCAAAGCGAGCATTGACCTCGGCCTTGCGAGCCTCGTATTTATCGGCGAGCAACGTTGCCATATCTCTATCCCATCCAATCAGGACCGATTAAAAGCCCAATAAAACTAGCTAAGTCAACATAGACAAGTCTACCCGACGGCAAAGCTTATAGCGCCCTATGCAGAGCATTCTGAGACACCATTTTGAGGGTACGCCCATTACAGGAGAACCCCGCTGCGCAGCCAGTATGTATTAACTTACTCCACCAGCCCCACCATTTGTTGAGCAACAAGTGCGAGCGGTAGCACAAACGGCTTAGGTGTCACTATTTTCCGTAATATTGTGACTATTCCACAAAAAAGCGTATAGTATGTTGCTTACAACCAACTAGGAGGTGCTCCTCATGTTGTTAGAGTTCAGCTTTAAAAACTTCCGCTCCGTTAAGGACGAGGCCGTGTTGTCAATGCTGCCCGTCAATTCCTACAAGGAGCATCAGGAGAATGTCCACCCCTGCAGCATTCCCGGCACCGGCACGGACGGAGTGCTTACCGCAGCGGCCATCTACGGCCCCAATGCTTCCGGAAAAACCAATCTGTTGCGAGCGGTTCACTTCTCTCGCAACCTCGTTTTAGGTATTACGCATCCGGCCCATCTGCCCCGACGTCAAAGCTTTGTCGGCAACAGCGATCCAACGAGCTTTAGCTATACGTTCTACACCGACGGCACTCGCTACGAGTACGAATTCACCCTAGACGACGATGGCGCCCTCAGTGAGAGACTCAGCGTAAGCCCCAAGGCCAAACGTCTTGTCTACGAAAGATCCCGCAATGACGATGGCACGTACTCCGTCAAGCAAGGCTCCAAATATCCCGGCATCGTAACCAAGCTCAAGGGTTATACGGATCCGGGGTTTGTCCTTGGCATGCTCGCAAACTACGGTATCGAACCATGCGTTAAGGCGATGCGCTGGTTCGCCGACGACCTGGTTGTAGCCAATCGCGAAGCCCCTATTCCCGATGCGGAGCTCATGGACAAGCTCGCTGCGTTGGGCGAGACTAAATTCAAAAAGGTCATCAAGGCCATTAGCTCCGCAGACTTGGGCATTACCGGGGTGCAGCTTAAAGTCGATGACATGACCGAGGACGAGAAGAGCGTCCAAAAGGAAAACGCCGACAAACTCGCCGCCGTATTCGAAGCGCTCACAGGCCAAAAACCCAATGGCGTCGAGATGCCCGATAAAAAGGTTGCCATGCAGTTCCGTCACGAAATTGACGGCCAAAGCGTTGGCTTTGGCCTTGACGACGAATCCCTGGGCACAAGGACCATGCTCGACCTGGCAGTCGACTTTATCGATGCCATCGATGCCGGCCGAACCTTGTTCGTCGACGAAGTCGAACGCAGCCTCCACCCGATGCTCCTCGAAAGCCTTGTGTCACTTTTCTTCGATCCAGACCTCAACGAACACGGAGCACAGCTCATCTTTACAACCAACGAGCTTCTCTTCCTAAAGAACGATACGCTTCGTCGCGATCAGATATGGTTCATCGAGAAGAACCAGCAGAGCGGTTCCTCAGGCATCTACCCGCTCTCTTCTTTCTCCCCACGAAAGGACGAAAGCTTAATCAACCGCTACCTCCATGGTGCTTACGGTGCCGTTCCTTACGCTGATCAGCTCATGGGCGCCATCTGCGAGACTGGCGGAGTCAACCTTTAGCGTGCACGAGACGGGCACGTCACTCCCACTTGGATCGGACGCCCGTCTCGTGGTATAAAGATATCGGTACCCTCGAATAGAGGGACCTCCAAGAGCCGGGGGATGTCCCCCGGCATTTTTTATGCGTAAAGTCGCCGCGACTCCTATTTCGCTTCTTTCGGGGCGTTTTCGAGTGCGTCGGCAATCGCCTCTATGCCCTCTCCCTGGCCTAGAATGAAGCACTTCCAGTCAATGTCCTGGGTGCGGGCAAACTCATCGGCACGCGAGGCACTAAAGAGCATCACGCGGCTCTTCTTCCACAACAGGGCGGGATGCAGCTTAAAGTCGGTGCTCTCAATACAGACCACCGCGTCTTTGCGAGGCATCTCGAGCTTGCTGCTCTTGACCAACTCTTTCAGCTTTTGGACGTCGGTGATCTCCTGACCCACAGAACAGCTATTGAGCAGGTCCTTCCACACGCGGAAGTACGGCTTGCCCTCATAGGAAGCCCCTTCAGCCACGACGGATGTCGAGAGGCCGACAGGCCGCTTTGCAACCGCATGCCTAACCTTGGGAGCCGCCTTGGCAGACTCGTCCGCCGGCTTCTCATCGATGCCCAGAACCTGAGCAACGTAGTCGTCATTGCCCAAGAAGTACTCCTCGACTACGTCCCATCGCTCGGCATCGCTCATGGTGGAGCGGAAGAAGCCCCTAATAACCTTGGACGAATACTCGTGGCGATCGTTAAGCTCGCGCAGCACGCCATTGGAATATCTGCTGTCCGAAGCCAACGCCTTGACCTTCGAGGCATCGTTGAGACGAATAAAAATCTCCGGGTTGTCGCCGCCCTTTACCGTGTACGTGGCAAGCTTGAGAATCTCTAGGATCTCGGCCAGCGCATAGCGAGCGTCGAGAGCCTTGTTGTCCAGATAGCGCCTGCAATGTTTGCTACCTTCGGGGGGCTGCAACCTTCCCAGCGTCTGGGTCAGATTGCTCATGGCTGCCTGAAGCTCGCGCCCGATTACGCCATAGCGAACATCCTGCGCGCGGCTATAGGTATTCCTCGAAGACTTATTGAATCGTTTGATGCATTTAAAGGACCGGTCGGATCCAAAGTGCCGGCCACCATCGACGGGACGAACAAACGCATTCAGCAGCGCAGACGGCTTCTTGACCTCCAAAGACGTCCCCTCAAGCTGATGGGTAAGCTCTTTCGTAAACTCCTTCTCCGAAAAATCGCCCTCACGCGCAAGGCTCATAAACGTCTTGCGCAGCGCCTCGGCAAACGCAGACAGCGTCGACGTGGCCCCATCAAACGGCATGGAGTAATTGATGTCGAGCGCCAGGCGGTTCGAAAGCGCGGGCTCCCCCGTCGGCGAACAAATCTTGCCCGTGAACAGCTGGCGCTTAAAATCGGCAAAGGTTAGGTCGCTAAACTCGTTGGCCCACATGTCGCCTACGTTGAGCTCATAGATTGCGCCCATGTCCGAGATCTTGACGGCATGCTGCCCCGCACGATTCTCGTAGCGCGTATGGGCCTCGCTGATCTTTCGTAAATACTTGCCGTAGGACGTGGTAAAGCTACGCTCGGCGACCTGCTCAATGCAAACAAACTGCTTGGTATACGACACCTTGGGGCGCACGACGATAACCGGGAAGTTGAACTTATCCTCAAGGTCGCGCGAGATCATCATCAGGGCCGATTTAACGCGATTGGTCTTGCGGTCCTCATCCTTCTCGTTTGTAAACAGGTAGGAGAACGTATTGGGCGATACCAGGAAGTTCTGGCTACGGTCTTTTTGCGGCGCAGAAGCATAGACCTCGTACAGCTTGGCCATGATCTCTTTAAGCTGCCACTGGCTAAACTTAGAGAGCGCATACAGCGTCTCGGAATAGCGAACGTCTTGCATAAAGAAGTCGATGCAGGCCTTGGCACCCAGGCCGCGCTTGCGACCGCCACGACCAATTTCCTGAATATAGTCGGACAGATTGCCCGTCGGCGCATAGTGGTACACGGCATCGATGTCGTCGATGTCGATACCCATGCCAAACGCCTTGGTGCTCACGAGCACCCTGCAGTTGCCCGACGCAAACGCGTCTTGAACGATCTTCTTATACGCGGCATCCTTGCCGCCGTGATAGCCCAAGACCTTAGAATTAGAAACGCTGCGTTGATCGATAATCGCATTGACATGGCTCTGATATGGGCAATACACAATCGCATGGCGATTGTCGCGCACGGCCTTATCAATCCACTGCTCGGCGAGGTCGGTTTTTACCTCCTCGATGGGACCGGGCAGCTCGCTTTTGCTTCTCCAGACGATGTCGAAGGAGATGTCGTTACGACGAGGGTTGCCCAGGAACGTCTTGCAGTTGCCAAGCTCCAGGTCGGCGATCGTATGCGAAACGACATCATCGCGCCCGCCGTAGACAGCCGTGGCGGTAAGGCAAAAGATCGGAAAGCTCATACCGTTTTTGCGGAGCTTAGACAGATACGGCCCCAGATACCAGTAGTCCGGGCGAAAATCTTTACCCCAAGAGGTAACGGTATGGACCTCGTCAATGACGACAAGACCGAGCTCGCGGCCGTTAAGGATCGCCTGGATCGAGGACTCCAGCAAGAGCTCTGGCGACAGGTAGATGATGGAGGCCTCGCCGCTTTTAACACGGTCGAGGGATTCAAGCCGCTCACCATAGGGAATGTCCGAGTTAATGGCAACAACATTCTTAACGCCACGTTTCCGCAAGTTGGCAACTTGGTCGATCATCAGGGCCTTCAGCGGCTCAATAACCAGCGTGACCAGCTGATATTTCCGAGCAAGATACAGCGCCGGAATCTGGAACAGAATGGACTTACCCGCACCCGTGGGCGCCGTTACAAACACATTCCTGTAATCGACGGAGCCCGCATGGGCAGCCTCAGCCTGCTTAACGACAAACTCAGAGATAGCACCCTGGGACACCGTTTCCATCTCGTTGTCAAAGTCGGGATTCTTATAAAAACGAAGATTCCTAAACGAGGCCTCCTTGCCCCAGTAATGTTGAAGCACCGAAAGCAGGCGGCCCGATTCCTCAACCTTTTCCTCTTGGTCTTGCTGTACCACAAAGGAAACGGATAGACCCAGCGCATGGGCAACAGAAGCGACCGCCTCCAGAGCGGACCTATAGCCCTCAAGTTCCCGAGCGTTCACCAAAACAGAAGCAGGGCCAGCCGTGCCATCTAGCAATCCCAAACGGTATTCCAAAAACGCAGCCGACGAAACAGGGACGACGCCCTCAGAAATTGACGAAGCATCACCCAGCGCAAAAGAAGCACGATCAAACAGATCGATAACTTCCCACTCAGCAAACTCATCCGGAATAATCGGCGTTACAAGGTGCGCACTTCCAACCCTTACCGACTTGGCGTAGTACTTAGAAAGCCCCGTCGTATCGGGCGTCATATCGTCAAAAGATGACTCAAAGCCATCGAGCAGATCCAGATCAACGGGAGAAGGAACGCCCTCGCCATCAAGGAACAGGTTGTTCTGCACAACAACGATCTTGCCATCGAACAGTTCCTTAATCGTCCCGCGCAACTCAAGAAGCTGCTCAAACAGCATCAAGACTGGGCCATCTGCCGAAAGAATCTGAGCCACGGCTAGTCTCTTTTGGCGGGCAAATTCGGACGGAGAAAAGAACGGAGCGGCATCGCTGGCTACAACCCCGGGAATCGAGCACTCATTGCGCGCAACGGATTCCGCGAGACGAGGAGACAGGCCACAGAAGGCGAATATCGTAGGTTGCGAACAATTCCTCAAGAGTCCGTCGATTTTACTATCGAGCGTCAAACTATTGCCATCGCAGTACTCGGTCATTTTCTCCTCCTCCAACCAAACACTGCTAAAAAATTAGCCCACCAGCCTCGCCATTTGTTGAGCAACAAAGGCGAGCGGTAGGTATTGATCTACGACCGTTGGAAGTGAATAGATGCCCCGGCTGGCGATGCAATAATTTCCGATTGTCGCGACATAAAAATAGAGGGTATCCCATAAAGAGAAGCCCCCTTGCAAAACGGTTGAACCGTTTACGCAGTCCATTCCTCGCACCTGTTCACAAATTCATTCGAACGACAATTAGTCACAGGCACCACCTCTATCTTATCAGTGGCACTTTCATTCGTAACCCGGAGCCTTCTCGCAAGCTCTGCCGAAGCCGCAGTTCGATCGAATGGAAGATTCGAGTCGGGCCAATAAGAAAAATAAGTGAGCTTCTTAGCATGACCGTCTCTTAAGGCTTCACCAACCATTGAACTTATATGGGCGTCTTCGTTGCAGAACGAATAACCGAGGACGACAATCTCGTCTGTATCCCTGAGCGCCCTTGCAGCCTTCGCGAACTCATCAATTTGCGCAATCGATATGACAGGCTTAACAGGAGATTGGCAAAGCAGATACGGAAAAACGCAAGCATTATCTTCGAGATTTCTGTCTTCGTTCGAATAATCGACGTATTCAAATTCCGGAAGGTGTTCGAACTGTGACAGCTTTCCGCCCAGACATGCGATGCGCGAGTTATTGCAATCAACGATTGAAGCCGCATACGGCGTGTAATTCGTGGTAACTACCATATCGAACTTCCCATGGAATGCTGAATAGTAGCAGTCAGCAGAAGTCCTCTGATTGACGTGGTTGGGGTCAAACATTTTATGGACCGTATCGTTTAAGTGCGACAGCACATATGCGTAGTGGTTTTTGTTATAGGAATCTAGTTTTCCGTAAAAGCCATCAGTGATGGGCAGCGCAATGGAAAAGAATGCGCTCCAATAAAAGTTGACAAGCTTCCAAAAACGTATTGAATGCCTATTCGGATTGATTAGCGCCGAATAGTACTGTTCGAGAATCCCAAAATGCGCATCGTCGGGTAGCGACTTTAGCGTCACGCTTTGCCTGCGAGCAGCATCCGTGTCATCGCTTTCGATTATTAGCTCTTTATAGAGGGTCTCATAATCGGCAGTCGTAAGATTCTCATCATTACTAACCGTATCGAATGATTTATTAAGGACTTTGAAGAGATACTCAGGAGCGTCTTTTCCGAGGTTGGTCACAAGTTTTTTAAAGGCTTCACCGCGAGAATTTGAAAGAAATACAGGTTTATAAGAAGTGGGAATGAGCTCACCACGGGAGGAACCGAGTCTGTTTTGATAAAAATCATTAAGGGCCCCATAGAGGATATCTTTCTGCCGGTAAAAGGTATCTTGAGTAAAACTCGGACCAGACTTGAAGCCAAGATCAACTTCGGCTCCAGCTCCTACTATCAAGACCCTTTTCATGACAATCCTCTCGCAACGCGTCTTTCGAAGCTAAATCAGCGGGCTGCGTTTGAAATCCCAGGAGGTTTCAAACGAATCCCAGTCTGCTTTTGACATGTCCACGCATCGATGAACGTAATTCTCAGCCTGTACAATATCGTCATCGGCAGCGCTCACCACGGGGATATTATTGACAGTACCTGCTCCGAAATTAAGTGTCGGATTCAGAAACGAAAAAGCGCTGGCAGCAACCGAAGAGTTCAATAAACCTGCAAAATAATCTACAGATAATAAACCTGTCGAAAATAGACCGTTGGCACCGGAGTCAAAGATAAATCCGCTTCCATACAGACGGCAATTAAATGCTCCCGACGTCACCCCCGTCCACGTTAGCCCTGGACGATAGTAGTATTTTTCGTTACTAATTTTCCAGCCAAGATTGTCGCCAAGATCTGGATAAACTCGCCGAGTGTTCTCTTTAATCTCAAAGCCATCATTTAACCAATTGACAACATACTCGTTATTACCGTACCAACGCCTAAAAGAACCTCCCTTGTTATAAGGGATCCACTTAGACCCCGATGCAATTTCTTGCTCTGATGAGGTGTATCCCAGTCCAACCTTTTCGAAGGAAACCTCATTCCAATAACGCAAAAATCTATCATTATCGCCAGTTCTCATACCGATGCCCGCAAAAGCAGCCTCTCGAATAGTGCCCGAGGTAAAGGCGCTGAGTATTCCGCTGCTGGCCCAGTAGGCGATGGGGGTGCCGGGGATCTGCTTGAAGGTCTCGGCGTCGCGGCGGTAGAACCAGCCGCAGCCGGGGTTTTTGATCGCCTCGAGGGCCTTCTGGCGCTTGGCCTCGCTGCCGTTGATGTCGACGAGTCGCACGTAGGCGCCCTCGCATGCCGCGCGGCCGTTGTAGACGACGTCGGCCGTGACGTTGACGACCTCGCCGCCGATGGCGTCGAAAGCGCGGGGGCCCAGGTGAAGCATGGAAAGGATCGACTTGCCCTCGATGAGCGAGGAGCGCATCTTCTCGAAGCTGCCCAGGAACATCCAGCTCTGCATGGTGATCATTGCCGCGTAGCCGCGGTCCTTCGCCAGGTTGAAGCCGCGCTCGATGAAGCACGTGCACAGGTCGCTCTTGACGTCGGGGTAGTTCTTCTTGACCCACCTGGACATGAAGGGGCCGAAGCTGGAGCTTCCCATGTAGGGCGGGTTGGCCACCACGCAGTCGTGGCGGCGGGCCAGGGTCTCGCAGGTGGAAAGGGCGCGCTGGAGCCTCTCCCTGGAGCTGCTGCCGAACAGGCCGTCGGAACCGGTGAGCTCTATCGCCTCCCGGATCGCGGCGAGGTCGCCCTCGCCCGGGGCGAGCAGCGAGCCCACCTCGTCCAGGTGCGCCAGGGCGTCGAGGAGGTCCTTCCTCTTCTCGAGCGCGCTGCCCTGCGGCACGTCGCCCTCCCCCAGCGCCACCGGGGCGAGCACGGCGATGTCGGCCTGCACGCCGCGGCCGAAGAAGCGGCGGTCCAGCTCGCGGGCGCACATGGCCAGGGCCAGGCGCGCGATCTGGGCGGCGCGGGGGTCGATCTCCATGCCGTGCAGGTTCCTGGACAGGACGAGCCCGGGGATCTCGCGCTCGCGGTAGCCGCGCTCCAGGTACATCTTGGCCAGCAGCTCGAAGGCGTAGACCAGGATGTGGCCCGAGCCGCAGGCCGGGTCGCACAGGGAGATGTCCTCGGGGCCGGCGATCTTTATGAAGTCCTCGTGCTCGGAGTCGGGCTCGATGTAGTACTCCATCTCGCCGCGCAGGGGGCTTCCGGGGTTGTTGAGCATCCACAGGCGCCCCAGCGAGTTCTGCACCATGTAGCGCACGATCCAGTCGGGCGTGAACAGCTGGGTGGCCGGGCCTATGGTGTCGGGGGTCTCCTTGGCCTTGGAGGCGAAGAAGGCGTCCTTGACCTCGGAGTTGTAGTACTGGTACATCCAGCCCAGGATCTGGACGTCTTCCCAGTCCTCCTCGTCGATGTCGCCCACCATGCGGCCGATGACGCCGTCGGCGTCCATGAGGTTGGCCGGCAGGAGCAGCGCCATGCAGGCGTCCACGGGCTGGAACACGCCGGGCAGGCACCCGGAGAGCTCGGCGCACTGGGCCAGGAACAGGTAGCGGAACAGCGGCCCGTCCTCGCCGGCCTGCTTGAGCTCGGCGACGCGCACCGGGTCCGCCCCCTCGATCTCCACGTCGAGCGCCTCGTCCGCGGCCTGGCTGCCCAGCCCCCAGGAGCCGTCCGCCGCGGGGCGGGTGAACATGCGCACGCGGGAGGGCAGGAAGTCGTGGACCTCCATGTAGCGCACGGCGGCGATGCGGTTGAACCAGGTGTAGGCGGCGCGGTCGCGAAGGTGGTCGAAGCCCTCCTCTGCCGCGGCTCGCAGCAGGGCGTCGCGCCACCCGGTCTCCTCCGGGGACAGGGCGCGCCCTCCCACCGCCGTCGCGCCGGCGGGCTCGGCGCCCTCGGCCACGCCGTAGAGCCTCATGCGGGCCTCGACGCCGGCGATGAGCTCGTTGCGGGCCCAGATGCAGTAGTTCTTGATGGCGGTATCGTTCATGGCGGCCTCCCCTTCCCCGGTGGTCCTTGGTTAGCTCAGGCGGATGGCGTCGTTGCCCTGCAACTCGGCAAGCAGGCGCACACGGAGCTGGGCAAGGTAGGCATCGATATCGCTTTCGCTCTGTAGCTTTTTGCGCTCGCCCAGGTCGGCCAGGCGCAGCTTTTTAATCCTCTTGGGAGCAGGAGCGGGTGCAGGCTCGACGGTCGCCGAAGCATCGTTGCCCGGGTCTTTGATCGTAGTAACGGTCTCACCGTTGGGCGTGACTTCTACGAATCGGCTCTCACGCTGCTGGCGGGCCTTCTCCTCATCGATAGCTTTATCGATGTTCTCGCATGCGCGATCGCAATACTCAATCAGCTGCTGCTTGAACGCGGCAAGCTCACTGGCCTTGGTGGCGCTGTGCGCACGGCCCTCGAACGACTTGGCCATGCGGCCGGCGTCCTCGATGGCGCGCTCGGCCAGCTTGGCATAGCCGTCCTGGCTCTGGGCATATTCGTGCACCTGGGCCATCTGTGCGGTTATGTCGTCCAGCATCTCCTTGCGCTTGGCATCGACCATCTGCTTATGGGCAGCCATGACGGGCTCCATCAGGTCATGGAGCTTGCAGATCTCGCGGTACGGACGCGGACTCTTAAGAATCTGCTCAATACGCTTGTTGGCCTCAACCGCCTGGGCGTTAGAGTCCATGTAGAAGCCCTCGTCCTTCATAAGGCCCATAAACGCAACGGCCTTATCAAAGACGGGCTTTTGGCTCTCAAAGAAGAACACGACCTGGTCGTAGCCCTCTTTCCAATCGTCCAAATCGTCTTGTGCCTTTACGAAAGCATTGAAGAGCGCCTGGGCATCGTTCTGGTTGTCCAGCAGGCGCGTGGTCAGCGTAATGCCATCTTCCAGCACCTTTAGGCCCGGGTACGGGCAGGCTGGGGCCAAGCCCGTAAAGTTGTTGTTCGTGAGCTCCACGCACTCGTTCTTGTAGCCCGTAAGCGTTTCGACCACCGTGGCGGTAAGCTCGTCCTCGTTGGAAATATCACGCTTGGCATCGAAGGTCTCGCGCAGCACCCTGTTGACCTTCTTGATGAGCTCATCGCTCATCTTAACGCGCTCGCGCACCTGGGCCTTGTCAGCATCCTTGCGCAGGAAGGTAACCATACGCGAATCGGCAGGAGCAACATTGGCGCCGGCAGCCGTAATGATCGCACGCTGCGAAACCACCAGCTGTGCCACCACGTTGGCAATGTCGATTTCGCGCCAACCATAGGGGGCACCCTGGAACTTACGCTGCAGGTCACCCATGGTCGTATTCAGCGACAGGCGCGTCTGGGCATGCAAAAAGTCCGCGACCTCCTTCTCGGCGCGGGCGTTCTGGGAGCTCTGACCGTCGAGCGCCACCTGGTTGGCACCGCGCAGCGTGGCGCGAATGTCCTCGTCGGTCTTGGCGGGGTCGGCGATGTAGTCGGCCTTGGTAAAGATGGCATCCGTCAGCTTTGACAGGGCCTGGTCAAACACATCGGCGGGCTTGGTGGCGCGAATGTTAACCATGGAACCATTCACAGCCACACGGGCATGCAGCACGGCCTCCTCCAGCAGTTTGGCTGCCTCGCGCTCAACGAAAGTAGCCTCTTTCATCTTTGCCTGGATAATCTGCTGAGTCGAAGGCGCCAGGGCCTCGGTATTGATGGTCTTGCGATACTTACGGATCTTAGCCACATTCTGCAGATCGTCGAAGTAGTCGATGTCGTCTGCCAGCACCACCAGCGCGATATTGGCCGACTTGACGGCGAGCTCGGCATCGTCGGCACGCGAGAGGTCATCTGCCACCGTGACTACGTTGAGCTTCATGCCGCCCTGGGCCACACCATAGACCGAGTCGTCTACATAGCGGTCGAAGGGAAAGTCGTTGGCGCCCACGCGCAGCTTGGTAGCCGTATAGATGCCGCTAAAGAGCGACTTTTTAATGCCCTCGATAATCAGGGCGGCATCTACCGGCGTCTCGCTAATGGCGCGCGAGATATCCTGCTCCTCGTCGGTGAGGAAGTTGTACGCATCGCCCTGACGTGCCACGTAGTTCTCGCGCACCAGGCGGTCGAGCGACTCCTTAACGCGGTCCTTAAGGGCGGCCTTGTCCACGTCCATGCCGTCGACCATAAGGATGGAGATGTTCTCGACGTTGGACTTGATGTAGTCGATATAGCGGATCAGATACAGCAGCTTTAGGACCTTAACGTCCTCGGTCTTAAGACCATGGCCATCCTCGGCTGCGCGCTCGGCGCGCGTGACCACCTGGATCACGCCGTGCTCCAGGTCCTTGGCGATGGTATCGAAGAAGCGCCAGAACGGCACCAGGGCGCCTACCTCTTGGTCCTGAATGGCCTGGGCCGATTCCTGGAAGGCCGAGAGCATGGAGCGCTCGCCCGTGGACATATGCTTGGCCTTGACGCCGTGCTTGCGCACCTCGGTCATAACGTCGGGCAGCACCTTAAACTGGTAGTTCACAAACGGGTAGCTGGCCGTAAAGTCGTTGCGGCTGGCATAGCCAATCAGGTCGCCGCGCGAACCGTCAAAGGAGAATACGTTTTTGAGCACGGTGCTCTGGGCCTCATAGTTCTGCTGGAGCTTTGCCGAGGCGGCATCGTTCTTTTGCAGCACGCGGCGCTGGATAACCTCGTCCACGCTGGAGCTGGAGAGCGAAAGGCGTGTGTTAAAGCGACCCTGAATCTTGGAGAAGTCGTCGCCCACGATCATGGCGACCTCGTCGATGGCCTCCTGGCTGGTCACCATAACCCACACGCGGCCACCGCAACGGCTGCCCAGCTCCTCGACGAGCGTCTGCAGCGACAGCATAAGGCTGGTGCTCATGTCGGCATCGGAGCCAATAAACTGACCCACCTCGTCGGCCATGAACAGCAGGCGGAACTCGCCGCCGCACTCCTCGGCGCGCTTGCCGGCATACTGCTTGACCATATTGGCAAAGGTATCGGCAGCGATGGCGTCGTCCTCGGTACCGTCGAACCAATGACGTGCGGCCTGCTCGCTCATGCCCAGCACCTCTTGCAGGGCCTCGACGATGTCGTCCTCAAAGTAGCTGTAGCTCTCGCGGTCCTCGAGCCAGTTGCCGCCACCAATGCGCTCGTAGGCGGCGCGGAACTCCTGCGTCTTACCCTTGCTGTCGATATGCTGCTCTAGGCGTGCGAGCTTTAGATCCTCGCCAAAAAAGCCCAGGTGCTCAAAGAACACGCGCTCAAAGGCACGCAGCAGGGCCGTGCGCGAGGTGTCGCCCTCTTTCCACTGGCCACCCTTGCTGTCGATGTTAAACAGGATCGCCTCGGTGGGAACCTCGCAGCAACGACGAACTCTGGCGGCCACGATGGGGTCGGAAATCTTGCCATCAAAGTAATCGACGGCGCGCTTGCCGGCAATCTCATCGTTTTGCAGCAGATACGAGAGCATCTTGAGGAAGTGCGATTTACCGGAGCCAAAGAAGCCGCTGATCCACACGCCCATGTTGTCGGTGGGAACGTCGAGCGCCTTATCGTACGCCTCGAAGAAGTGCGCAAAATGACCCTGCAGCTCGCGCGTCACCACGTACTCGTCGAGCTCCTGGCGCACCGATTCGTCGCTGGCGTCTTGCACCTTGACGACGCCGTTGATGGAACGGTTGATGTCCTTGGAAAACAGGTCTTGGATAATCATCTGTCGCTCCTAAGAAATATCGAACGCGCGGTAGTAGTTGCTGGCGTTCTCTTTGTTGAACAACTTGAGCTGGCGGCCATCAAAGCTGCCGGGATACATGACGACGACGGGCACGGTGCCAAAATCGGCAAGCATGTCGTTGAGCAGGTTGTGCACGCGCAGTAGCGGAAAGACCTCGCCCACACCCGTGAGCAAGATCACGTCGCCGGGCTGATGCGGCTGGGTATGCTCCAAGAGGTACTGGGCAAAGCTCTTGGAGCTGCAGGGCTTCTGGAGCTCTTTGATCTGGGCCTCCGAGCCGACCTTTGCCTCACGCCGGGGAATCGCACGCAAAATACGGCGCTGCTCGCAGATATCGAGCATCACGTCGTACAGGTTAAAGACCTGCAGATTACACGGCAGCTTGCCGGCGTGGGCATCTGCCATGAGCTCGTCCACGTAGGCGCGGCACTCAAACTCCAGCGAGGGGTCGTAGCAAAACGTGTAGAAGCCGATCTCGTTACCGATGCCCTTGTTGGCCAAGAAGTCCTGGTCTTGCAGGCGTTCGCGTAGCGCCTCGCGGCGATGGTCAAAGTCCTCATGTATGCGCTCGGCGCGGTTGCGCGGGCGAATGTGCGGTTGGTTTATTGCCATGTCTACATCACCTGCCCGGTGAGTGCGGCCAGGGCATCCATGTCGCCCAGGTCACGGATGGCCTGTTCCACGTCGGGGTCCAACAGCAGGGGCTGGAGCGTATCGGTTCGCTGCGATGCCTTAAAACCGGCGCTGCGCAGAATCTGGCGCAGGGTGCTTTTTATACGTCCTAGCGTAGCATCGGACCATTTGACGGCCTCGGCGTGCTCAACCTGAAAACGGGTGACAAACGCGTTAAGGTCAACGTCGGTAAAGTTGTAGTCGAAGCTGGCCATGCGCTCGCCAATCTCCACCTGGATGAGCTCGCGGACCATGGTGTAGCGGCACATCATGGCAAACAGGTTGGCTTGGGCCGCCTGGTCGGGCATGCCGTTGGCAATGAGGTCCATGATGCGCGTGACCGCTTGAACGGCGGTGTCTTTGTCGATACCGCGGGCAGCGCACTGCACCTCGTCAAGCGCTACGGCATCAAAGCGGCGCAGGCACACGCGGGCGCGGTCGGCCAGCATGCGCTCGGTGGGATACTGAAACAGGTTGTCGTGCTTAACGCGCGCGATGATCTCGTCGTCGCTCACGCCCTCCAGGCGCAACGCGGCGACGATACGCATCTCGGGCAGCAAAAACTGCTCGCGCGTAAGCACGCCTCCCAGCGATATTTTGTCGGTGTTATCCACAGGACACACTCCAAGGGTTCGGGCCTTTTTATTTGCATCGGGGCGATGCAAACATGCCTTCCAATGATACCGTTTAAGTACGGGGTCGTGACGGTTGTTGCTGCCTTACTGCCCCAGCTCCTTAAGCGCTTGCAGCGACGCTGCGCGCGTCTCGGCGTAGGCAAGGCGCGCGTCGCGGAGCTGGTCGTCGAGCCAATCCACCTGCGCGCTCAATTCCTTAATCTGATTGGAACCGCTCTGATTGGAAAGATCTGGATACTCGCGGCGCAGCACCAGCAGCCGGTTGAGCAGCTTGCCTCGTACTTTGTCCAGCAACTCCATCTTGTCGCGCGCTGCCTTTACCTCCCTTGCGATGCGCAGCTTTTCCTGCTCTTTTGCAGAGGGCTCGGGGACAGGTTCCGATGCAGGCCCTGGCTCAAGCTCGGACTCGGGCTCAATGTCAGGCTCGAGCTCTGGTGCCGTCTCGGACACCTGCTCAGGCGACACCTCGGGGCTAGGCTCAGGCGTCGCTTCGAGCGCGGGCTCGGGCTCCTGATCAACACCGAGCGCATCCTCGGGTTTAGGCCCCGCGGAAGCCGCTTCATCCATCTCCAAAAACGCGCATATGCCCGGCTCCGTTGCCGGCCTTGCCTCGAACACCGTGGCAACCGATCCGTCACTCAACATAGTGCTCTGCGAGCAAAGCGACTCGACAAAGCTCGCCATAAACAGGCCGAACCCAGAAATCTGCTGAGCCAGACGCTCGTCGTAGGTAACGTGGATCTCGCCCTCATTGCCTTGACGCACCGAAAGCCAGTCGCCCACGCACATCAGCTGCACCAGTGTAATGGGCGTCAAGTCGCCCTCAAAGAGCAACTGCAGGCGGGGCGAAACATCGTCGCGGGGAACAACCAACTCAGTATGTTTCTCGAGCTCCACGAGCGTGGTGCCGACATGCTGGCACAAATCGATGTTGCTCGGAACATCATTAAAATAATCGCGCGTATGGCTCAGGAGCCATACGCTTTTGTCCGCGTTGATACGAACGCGCTTAACGGCGTGCGACGACCCGTCCCACGTCACATCGGAATGCTCCAAAAACAGCCAGCCATCGCAAAACAGCTCCATGGCAAAGATGGGAAAGGCTTTCTGCATCGTTTACATCTCCTTGCGTTCTTGCGTATCGCCCGCGGCGTCCTGGTCGTTGACCTCGTTCCGCTGCTCTTCGTCATCAAACAGGCCCTTAAACACCAGTTCCAGATCGCGCTCGTCGGTATAGCCAGGCTCCAGCGTGCCGCGGTCGATCGAATCGAGCATGACCTGCTCCTTGTGCTGCAGGCGCTCGTAGATGTTGCGGTCGAGCGACCACGGCCCGCCGCGGCGTTCGTACACGGCGCGCAGGTAGTGGTACTGCGTGTACTGCTCTTGCGGCAGACCTAGGCGGTGGATGCGATCCTTGGACTGCAGCAGGTGCACCAGGTTGTAGCTGCACTCAAAGTAGACGGCGTCGTGGCACACGCTGTGGAGCGAGACCGACTCGGCCAGTGTGTGCGGGTTGGTGACCAGCACGCTCGTCTCCCCCGCCTTAAACGAGTCGATGACGCGGGCACGCGTGGGCATATCGGTCGATCCACTGATGGCGCGGGCCGTAATGCCGCGCTCGTGCAGCTCGTGCACCACATTGCGGATGCTGCGCTTAAAGATGCACCACACGATGACTGACTTGCCCTGGGCTACCAGCGATTCGACCAGGTCCAGGCAGGCGACCATCTTGGCTGTGGGCCGGTCATCCACCTGCAGGCCTTCCAGCGCTTTGCCCGCCCCCGTCTGCACTTCGCCATCAAACAAGTCGGCATAGTCCCCGGCGCTCAGATCCTCGGCCAGCATGCGCGGATCGGACGAAAGCTGCAACAGGCGAATGATCATCTCGAACGGCTCGCCCGAAAGCGTGCGCAGCACCTTTTGGAACAGTTGCTGCTCCCAGCGTTCCACCGGCACATCGACCAGATGGTCCTCGTTGGCCTGGGGCACGCCCAGCTGATGCTTGTTCGTACGACAAAAGAACGGCGCGATGGACTCATTGATATGCTCAACGTCGTCCTCACTCGTCGACTTAAGGGCATTGGCGCTCATGCCAAAGTACCAGTTGTAGTCGCGCGGCCATAGGCAGTGGAGCAGGTTGTATAGGTCCTCAAACGAGTTGGGAATCGGCGTACCGGTGAGCGCGATAAAGTACGGCGCCGCCGCGGCAATTTGCACCGCACTCGCTGCGCGCTTGCCGCCCACACGCTTCACCTTGTGCACCTCGTCAAACACCACCAGGGCGCGATCGGCCGCAATGCGTGCGGCCGCCTCCCCCAGTGCGACCGACTCGTAGTTGAGCAGGATCATGTCGTAGCGCTTGTAGTCAAACAGCAGAGTGCTGTACTTGTCGCGCGTGGAACGACCGCGAAACTCGGGGTCGTGAAAGCACAGCGAACGCAGCGGGTGGTCGGCGCCAAAGCAGGCGGCCCACTCGTCGCGCCACGAGCCAAAAGCGTTTTTGGGCGAAAGCACGATGATGCGGTCGACCAGGTCGCGCTCGCGCAGGTAGGCAAAGGTACCCAGGACCGAAGCCGTCTTGCCCGAACCGGGAACGGAGAAATTGGCGCTGCGGCCCATGGCGCTCATAAAGAACGCATCCCACAGCTGGCGGTCCTTGAGCGGGCGTTGCATCAGGGTGTCTTCGGCGCGGCAGAACTCATCAAAGCGATCGGCCACCGATTCATCGTGCGCCTTGATCAGCAGGCCCACGCGCGCCTTCTCGCGCAGATAGTCCTCACGCGCCGTAAGGCCTCGCAGCAAGTCGGGGTCAATTTCGCAGTCCACACCAAAGTTTGCCGCCTGCTGCAGTAGCTCAACGATGCGCTTGGCGCCTGGATCGTCAATCCCCAGAGAAAAGAGCACGTCCGCCTCTCGATAGCTCGGCGCATAGCGGCGCAGTGCCGAAAGCCGAATCTTCCAGACCGGCTCGCGGCGCAGCTGCTCAACCGTCATGTCGAGCGGCACGACGGAAATGCCGTCGCTATACGAGAGGCGCAGCTTCATTTAGGCTTCCTCGCCCATCTTGTACGCAATCTTGTCCTTGATCATATGCACCCTTGCCTCGAGCTTGGCGACCTCGGCGGCGATATTGGCGATCTCGTCCGCAGGCAGCAGACCAAAGGTGGACTCCTCCACTTGGTCGAGGTCCTTGATGGCGCGAATGATCGAAAGCGAGGGCGACTTAAGAGCCTTGTTCATTTTGGTGGTGTTTTCGGCCGACTCCATAACCTCACGGAAGGCTGTCGCCAGTTGAACATCGTCGCGAATCTCGGCGATGTCGGTCGAGGTCACGATCTCTTTGTTCTTCAGGCGCTCGGCAACCTCAAAGGCCAGCTCGTTTTCGCGCTCGATAAAGCGATCCGCATCGGGGCCCTCCAGAATCGGCTTCATCTTGCGGACAAAGCGCACGATGTCGCCCTGCGGCTCGGCAATCATGTTGGCAAAGACGATGTTCTTAACGTCCTCTTCCTGATCGTCGCTCTTGCACTTTTTTAGCACGCCCTGCAGGTCGTTGATAACGCCGGCAACCTTGAGCTCGCGCGCCAGGTGAAACTGGTCCTTGGCGTTGGCAAACTCCAGGAACTCGTTCATATAGCGGGCTTTTACAATCTCCTTCTCGAGCTCCTTGGGCTCAACGCCAATGCACTGGGCGTACTCCTCCTTAGAGAGCAAGTTGGAGCTGATGATGTCGTTGTAGATGCCCACCAGGCGGTCGACGGGATCGTAGCCGACCTTCTCTTCCTCGCCATGCTGGATCGAAAGCTCCAGCATCTTGATCTTCTTGGAATCGTTACCCAGGCTCTCAGGCAAAATGACAGCCTCAAACCAACCAAAGCTTGGGTTTTCGGCGGCAAGACGACGCAGGCAGGTAAAGCGGCGGTTGCCGTCGACGATCAGGCCGTCGGCCAGCACCACGCCGGGGCGCTCCTGCGAACGCAGGGCAATGCTACGCTGCGTCTTTTCGATGGCGTCCTTATTGCTGTCGACGATAAAACCCTCAATGATGTCGTTACAGGCCGCGACGTCCAGCTCGTTAAACGCGCCCTCGCCATGCTCGGCCTTGTAGCGGCTAATCCACGAGGCAATGCGGTCGTTTTGCACGTTGTAGCGCAACAACTCGAGCTTAATGCTGTAGACGGGATACATCTCGGGCTTGCCGTCGATCACGATCTTGTGGTTGGCTCCGGTCGGCTTAATGTTGACGCCGTCGCCGATCATCTCGAGCAGGTTCATGTTGACTCCTCCTATTGGTTGTTTTTGATATACAGCTCGCGCAGATAAGCTGCATTCGCTTCCTTGTTGGGCATGACCATGTCAAGGTCCTCGTTGTAGAACAGGTCTTTGTCCTTGACCGCCCTGATGATGTCGTAAGCGTTAAAGACCACACCGTAATCGTCCTGGAACACATCGATAAGGTCGTCTACACCAATGGGGCCCCTTTGCTTGGCGACATATTCGACCGCATCGGCAATGGAGAAACTCCCTTCCTTTCGGCAGAACATGTAGGTGCCGCCTAAGCGGGTGCGCCTAATCTGTTCTTGCGGCAGCCCGTACACAACAATCGAGTCGAAAAACGCCTCGTCAAAGCCGCACTCCTCTGCCACAGCATCGAGCTTGTGCTCAAAGCCCTGCTTGCGCAGGCTTGCCACTGTAAATGGCACGCCCGACTCCGTACGACCAGAAACGGCATATGCATACGAGCTTAGGTCTGTACGTCGAATTCCCACCGACTCCTCTAGGTGCTTGAGCGAAATAAATGAACCGTGATTACACTCGATAAAGGTGAAGTTGCGTAGCAACTGAGCTATTGCCAGCCTAAAGTCATGGTGGTTAATGACTTCATCACCAAACCCCGGCGCCCCATAGGCAAAGCTATCGCGCGACATAAGCAGTTTTTCAAACGATTTCCGCAGGTCAACGCCTTTTTTAACAATCAGGTCTCTCGAGACCTCCAAGCCCAGGGGCGCGAGCGTCTGATCGTTAATGAGACGACCGGACGTGGAGCCAAACTTAGCAATAAAGCTCGCCCTGACGTACGGCAGCGATACGTAGTCTTCGGGCACCATGTCCTTGATGAATTGTTGCTGCTCGGCAGAAAGGTCGACATCGACATACGAGTAGCGATCGTTGCGCAGATATGCGTTCATGTCGCGCAGGTAGTTGCTGCGAACCGTCTTCGTGTCTATGCAGTACTTGTCCGCGTAGCGCTGGGCAAACTCCTCGCGCGACAGCTCGGTGCCCGCGTCGCGCAGTACATCGAGCATCTGACGCTTGCGATCCGTCTCGCCCAAGCGTATCACGGGGGACACAACCGTCCGCAAACCGTGCACCGTATCCGGGCGCACGTACGTGCGGATAATCTCGTAGAGCTCCTCGTCATCACGCACGTCGTATAGGTCGCACAACTCCTTGTTCTCGCGCAGGATAAGACCCGCGCCGCACTCGATATTGCGCCCGGCGGCGAGCGTCAGGATCTGACGCAACTCGGACGTAAAGCGGCTGTCGACCTTGTAGGAGCGTATCTTGTTGCCACGCGCCACCAAAAAACTTCCGGTGCCGCGTAATTCGTTAAAGCACTTGGTGTCTTCGGAAGGCATCATCAACATCTGTTTAAAGCCGCACTTGTTATCATCCAAAAACCGCTGGTACTTGATGCGGATGTCTTTGAGCGTGTGGTATTCCTCAACAGCTCCGGTCTCGGCAAAGGCACGCAGCGCGGCACCGCGCGTGGAGAAGCTGCCCAGCTTTTTACGCGCAATCTGCTCGAGCTGAGAGGCGTTATCCTTTTCGATGTTTACAGGCGCTCGAAGCGTATCCGCGGCAGGACGGCGGTGCAGCTGCGCTATCCTATCACGCCACTCCTGCGGCAATGTCGGATCATTGGCGGCTCGGCGAAGACTAAACCTGTTCGAGACTTTAATGGCCTTCAGATAGCCAAAGGCCATCGGAGACGCCTGTGTTATCTCGCAAAACGTCTCCACGGTAAGGTCGTAACACGTGTAAAACGAACTAAACTGATCCTCGTCCAATTGCGGACGGTTGCTGATCAGGTCATCACGACGTCGACGCAGAGGACCGAGTCCGGCCGGCTTGTGAGGGTAATCCATAAGGGGCTTGTCGCTAAAGACCCAGCGCAGCAGGTCGGCATCGTCGGCGGGCAGCAACGCCAGCCATGCATCGATGGACATGGGGCCTTTGCCGGTGAGGTCTTCGACCTTGCTGGTAAAGGGCTTTGCCGGCTGTTGTGGGGCCGGGGCGGGAGCTGGCTCCGGAGCGGCAGAGTCAGGCATCTGGTCTGGCTCGGGCTCGGTCGCAGGCTCGGGCTCGGGTGTCGGCGCGGGCTCGGGCTCGGGTGTCGGCGCGGGCTCGGGCTCGGTCGCAGGCTCGGGCTCGGGTGTCGGCGCGACAGCCTGCTCCACCGGCGCGGCCTTCTCCTCGGCCGGTTCGTCAGCGTTTTCGGTTTCCATGCTCGCAAGGTACGCGCGAACCACATCGCATACAGACGGCGCAAGGTCCTTATCGACCCTTGCATATTTAAACGGAATGGTGCCCTGTCCGTATACGCGCTTCATATACAGGAATGCAGGCTGCGCGGTTTGCGTAAGGCCGTAAAACTCCTTGGCGGAAAGCTTATACGTATGAAAGAGCGGACCAAATGTATCGACGTCAAACGTTGGTCGCCCCGCCATAAGGGCATCGTAACGCTCGCGGATTTTCCAAGCAGACTTACCAAGGTTATCCATCCAGCGAGCCGGCTTGTCATCGATGAGCATATAGCCCATCAGGATGCGGTCCTGGTATGCGAGATCCGTGAACCATCTATTGAACTTTACAATGTCCTGGCCCACGGCAAGCTTAAGCGCCTGTTCCAGCGTAAGATCTTGCACCGGCGGCTGCTCAGACTCGTGAGCGGACTGCGCTTCAAGCGCTTCCGTCTGAGCACCCACCTCGCCGCCCGGTTGAACCTCATCGACCGACGTAATAACGTCGTCTGCCGAATTTGCATTTTCGCAGGTAGATTCCGTATTGCTGGCCTCAATATCTTCTTGATCCTGGGGCAGCTCAAAGTTCAGGCGCTCAAACGTTTTTACCGCTGCACTAAAGGCGGGATATTCACTTTTGAGACTCGTGAGCGCCGAATTGACAGCGTCCTCTTCGTTAGTGCCCGTCGCAAGCCTACCCGCCAGCCTGGTACAAAAGAGTAGACGGAACGAAGGCTCGTTTACGGCAAGGCCTTCGCGCTGCAGACGGTTAATGGTATCCCTGACAAGACGGTTAACTGCCTCGACGCGCTCGAGCGGCGTGCCGGCAGCTGGATACCAGCCCCCTATTGCAGCCAGACGGGCAAGTTCCATTTCGTCTTTGGTTTTTCCCAGCTGCAAACGACCCGATGGCCACTCATTTAAAGCATCGATAATCGAACCAACCTCAGAAGATGTGAGGCCGCTTTTCCGTAACGACGTAGCATTGTAGGTGAGCAGCGTAGGCAGGTCGTAGATTTTAAGGGTCCATTTTAATTTACGCTGAATTGCCGGAGTAATCGAAAGGTTCCACAGCGATAGCGGTGCGCCGCCACTCGTATACACCGTGCTAAGTGTTTCGCTAATCGGTCCTTTAATGTTCGCGTAGGCACGGTAATCACGCCCAATGCTGCGCAGATTACCATAGATGTCAAATGTCAGCCTCGCATTGCCCGAGAGTCTGCCGAGCTCTGGCGCCTGCGCGCGATACTGCGGAGATAGCGGCAAAGCATAGGCGGTAAGATGCTTTTCGAAAGCAATGCGTAAGGTCTCGTCCTCAGCCTTGCCCAACTTGCGCACAAGGCAAAACACATCGTGAATCTCATGCTTGTCGAGAAAGGCAACCTGGGTCTCGGTATCAAACACACAGCGCGGGTCGTCCCAACCGCTCAGGTACTTGGGACGCTCGAGCTTTTTAACGGCGTCCTCGGAAGGCTCAAACTTAGATGCAGCCATGACGCCGGGCTCAAGTTCGAGCTCTGGTTCGGATTCAGAAATGGGCGCAATCTCGGCTTCGGGGTCCGCGACGGTCACGGTCTCTTTAATGGATTCGGGTTCAGACTCGAGCACAAGCGCGGGCTGCTCGAGCTCGGTGGCGGCCTCGGCCTCAAGGCTATCCGAGAAGGAAATAACCAGCTGCTGCGGCTCGGAAGACAGCGTGAGCCTGGGACACTCAGGCTGCACCGGCTCCTGCTGCTCGACTTGAGCCGGCTCCTGCTGCTCGTCCGCCACCTCTGCAGGCTCCGTCGGCGACTCGTATCCCATGAGAGACAGACCGTCGGCCGGTTTCTTGTCATACGAAACACCCACGGCAACGGGAATAGGCCAGCTGCGCTCATTAACCTTCAGCTGCGCAAGGGTCGAATCTGCACGCAACGAAATGGGACCAAAAGCCATAGGTGCAGGGCCCTCAGGAGTAACGGATTCAACGGCATCGAGCTCTGCAATATCGGCGTCGTCGGCCCACGGCGCCGCCGCGCGCTCAAGTGTCTCAGGCTCTGTGGCTTCGGGCTCTTCGGCCTCGCACTCAACGGCCTCAGGCGCAGCCTCTTCAGACTCAACGTTTTCATCATCAACAACGGTGCCGTCAACGTCCCCGTCCCCAGTGTTTTCGCCCTCGTCACCTTCGCTTTTAACAGCCTCAAGCTCAATGGCATCAGCAGCCACCGGCTCCCCTGCGGGTTCCGCCACCTCCTTGGCCGCACCGGGCGCCATGCTGTACTCGCCGTTGGCGTATAAAAGTTCGCGTCCTATAACTAGTTGGGCTAGTGCACGTTCGTATGAGTCATTGATGGTGCGATACACGCTCGAGCGCACCAGCGCTTCGTGCAGTGGGGCTTCGGCCTGCGCGACCGCATCCAGAATGAGCGACTCGTAGTACGCGTTTACGTCCATTGAAATGTTTGTTGCACTCACAGCATTGTTGTCCATACAGAAACGACCCCCCGATATTCCCCAAACAACCCACTAGCTGTATTGGAAAAAAGGAAGAATTATGCCAATGATTACTTCATACGCCACTTGCGAACGTTTTTGTTTAGCAACATTTTGTTGTGCAATAAATCAACTGTGCATATGCTGATGAGCGGTAGTTTTAATCGGTGAACGGCAATCGCGCACGCCTGAAGGCCCTTTCATTTTCCTTGGCAGCAAGGCAATTAAAATGGACCTGTCGCGCGGACGCGCCGCGCATCATACACGTCTTTCTGCCACCAGATGGGACAAGCAAGGTTGCTCGCCCATGTCCTCATTTGTCTTTACGCTATAATCAAGATAAAACTATACATATGATTCTATGTAAGGAGTTTCATATGCCTGTCGTAAAGCCTATTTCCGATCTGCAACGCAACTTTGGTTCCATAGCGGATAGCTGCCACCAAACCAAAGAGCCCGTCTACCTGACCAAAAACGGATCGGCATCGCTTGTCGTCATGGATGCCGAGGCCTATGACGAGCAGACGCGCGCACTAACCGCCATTCAGGAGCGCGAAGAACGCATCCAGCGAGCCATCACGCGTGGCTACGACGACTTAGTAAACGGTCGTGTGCGACCGTGGAAACAGGCCAAGGCAGATGCAGATCGCATCAGGGCGGCTCGCCATGAAATTGGATAACGCAGACGTCGAGTTCTACTCGGAGCTCGACGAACTTGATAAGCCTTTTGATGTTGTCATGACTGACGAGGCACTCTATGCCTATGCCGAGATTCCTTCGGAGCGAATCTACGCCAGAATCGGCAACCTCATCGACTTTCTAGCCGAGCATCCTTATTTTGGGGAAGAGTACGACCCCTACTATCAGGCAGCCTTTCCGCCCATTGACTGCAGGGTCTTCTTTTGCGCGCACTACGGTGTGTACTACCACGTGGATGTTGAGCAGCGAAACATCAGCATCCTGGCAATCGAGGACCATCGAAAGAACCCTTTGAGTAGATTCAAACTACTCAAGTAGCCCCCCATGTAACCATCCTGTAAATCATAGCAGTGCAGTCGAGTTTTACCGTGATGCGGTCGCGCCTGGCGCTCCACTGTGCTAAAGTATCCCGAACGTTCAAACGACTACGAGGGGAACTAGAAGATGGCACGTGTGCACAACTTCTCAGCTGGCCCGGCCGCACTGCCTACAAGCGTGCTCGCCGAGATCGCCGACGAGATGATGGACTACCGCGGTTGCGGCATGTCCGTGCTCGAGATGAGCCATCGATCTAGCATGTACCAGCAGATCATCGACGACGCCGAGGCAACCCTGCGCCGCCTGCTGAGCATCCCCGACAACTACCGTGTCCTGTTTTTGCAGGGCGGCGCCACGCTGCAGTTTGCGGGCATCCCCATGAACCTCATGCGCCGCGGCCGCGCCGGCTACGTCGTGACCGGCAACTTCGCCAACAAGGCGTACAAGGAGGCCGCAAAGTACGGCGAGGCCGTGCTGCTCGCGAGCTCCGAGGACACCAATTTCGACCGCATTCCCACCATGGCCAATATCAACGCGCGCATTGCCGCCGAGGCCGCGGGCGACGGGCTCGACTACGTCTACATCTGCCAGAACAACACCATCTTTGGCACCATGTACCACGAGCTGCCCGCTTGCGGCGATGTGCCGCTGGTCGCCGATGTCTCGAGCTGCTTTCTGTCGCAGCCGCTCGACGTTGAGCGCTACGGGCTCATTTACGCCGGCGCACAGAAAAACGCCGGCGCCGCGGGCGTGACCGTGGTCATCGTGCGCGACGACCTCATCGCCGATGGCCCAGCCTTTGCGCAGACGCCGCAGTACCTGGACCTTAAAACCCAAGCCGCCAAGGGCTCCATGCTCAACACGCCCAACACCTTTGGCATCTACGTGTGCGGCAAGGTGTTCCGTTGGGTTGAGCAAACCGGCGGACTTGCCGCCATGGCCGAGCGCAACTGGGCCAAGGCCAACCTGCTCTATGACCTGCTCGAGCACAGCGAGCTGTTCCATGGCACCACGCAGGCCGGCAGCCGCTCCATCGCCAACGTCACCTTCCGCACCGGCGACGCCGAACTCGACGCGGCCTTTGTCGCAGGCGCGGCCGAGCACCAGATTCAAAACGTCAAGGGCCATCGCCTGGTGGGCGGCATGCGCGCGAGCGTCTACAACGCCGTAACCATGGAAGACGTGCAGGCACTGGCCTCGTACATGAAGGACTTCGAAGCGCAGCATAGTTTGAGTCCGCGATCTAACTAGCCCGCAACCCGCGGGCCGACCAGCCACTTCAAACCACTTGTTATAAACAAACCCGCTAAGGAGTTTTTCATGCGCAAGATCAAAACCATCGACGACATAACCAAAGACGGCAAGGTCGAGTTTGGCGAGGGCTACGAGTTTGTGGGCACCGCCGAGGAGGCCGACGCCATCCTGATGCGCTCCACCGACCTGCACGGCTACGAGCTGCCCGAGGGCATCCGCGCCATCGCCCGCTGCGGCGCCGGCGTCAACAACATCCCCATCGAGGAGTACGCCAAGAAGGGCGTCGTCGTCTTTAACTCCCCCGGTGCCAACAGCAACGCCGTCAAGGAGCTCGTCCTGGGCATGCTGGTGCTTTCGAGCCGCGGCGTGGTGCAGTCGATGAACTGGGTGCGCGACAACGCCGACGACCCCGAGATTCAGGTCGATGCCGAGAAGGCCAAGAAGGCCTTTGTGGGCCGCGAGCTCAAGGGCAAGCGCATCGGCGTCATCGGTCTAGGCAACGTGGGTTCCAAGGTCGCCAACGCCTGCGTCGACCTGGGCATGGACGTCTACGGCTACGATCCGTTCATTTCCGTCGAGCACGCGTGGGTGCTGAGCCGCGAGGTGCAGCGCGTGGGCACGCTCGAGGACCTCTGCCGCGGCTGCGACTACCTCACCGTGCACGTGCCCAGCAAGGCCGACACCATCGGCATGATCAGTACCGAGCAGATCGACCTGCTGGCCCCGGGCGCCGTGCTCATCAACTACGCGCGCGAGACCATCATTGACGAGGACGCCGTTGACGCCGCCCTGCGCGAGGGCAAGCTGAGCTGGTTTAGCTGTGACTTTGCCACGCCCAAGACCGTCAAGATGCCCAATACGTTTATCACCACGCACTCGGGCGCCGGCACCGGCGAGGCCGAGGCCAACTGCGCCGATATGGCCATCAGCGAGCTCAAGGATTACCTGGAGAACGGCAACATCGCGCACAGCGTCAACTACCCCGCCTGCAGCATGGGCAAGGCGCGCGCCGCGAGCCGCATCGCCTGTCTGCACGCCAACGTGCCCAACATGATCGGCCAGATCACGGCCATCCTGGCCAAGGACAACGCCAACGTACAGCGCATGACCAACGAGTCTGCCGGCGAGAACGCCTACACCATGTTCGACACCGACGAGCACCTGGACAGCAGCACCATCGAGGCGCTCAAGCAGATTCCGTCGATGTATCGCGTACGCGTGATCAAGTAGCGTCGGCGCCAAGCCTGCCAGACAGGCAATGAAGCTCATTCGGCCCCCGTTTTCGCGAAACGGGGGCCGATTTCGTTGCTCCGGCTGGTTTTAAAAATGCTATCCAGAATAAGTTTTTTCGGATAATCGACAGTCATGCCTAAATCACTGAGCGCACCTGCTCTGATAAACAGCTTTATCAGGGACTTTAGTAGGTAAAAATCGATCTCTCTGTGCCGAATGTAAGTTGACTGTCTATTTTCCGAAACAACTTATTCTAGATAGCATTTTTAGGGCCCTCCAAAGGCGAAATTGAAGCCTTTTTGCGACCAAAACTCTAGTCCGCGCGACCGTTTTCCACCCGCACGGCTACATTCCCGCCCAATCGATAAAAATCTCCTCACGAAGCCGCCGTTCGAGCTCCTGCTGCCGCGGCGTCTTGTCTTTCAACGGCACATCGAGATAGGACATGATGAGTTCCATCACCACGCGGAAGGCATCGGAGTCGACCAGCTGACCATAGGTCATCAGAACGACAGGATATCCCATCGCTTGAAGGGCCGTCGTTCGATCGGAGTCCGAGATCTTGGATTCTATGGATCCGTGAATGGCTTTACCTTGACATTCAACCAGGCACTCTCTGCTGCCGTCCTTATTTGACAGCAGGATATCGGCGTAGCGCCTATCAAGCCCCGAAATCAGGCGGGCGCTGCGCGTCATGCGAATCTCAACGTTATTGGTAAGGCGCAGCCCTTCGCCGCCGCGCAACCTCGTAAGGCCAAACAGCATCGAAGCCTGGACCTCGAGCGGCGACGCCACAACCCCCGTAATGCATTTCGCGGCACGCGTGAACGATTTAGCACCGCGGAGCCCCTGGATCTTATCGACGTACTCGGTTAGTTCAGAGAGCTCAATCAAGGGCGGTCGTTTCCACAGGTCCGTTGGATTCCCCGAGGCATCCTTTACGTTTTCCCAGCCCAACCGTGCGTCACCCCACCGGCTCCCATACGCCTGCTCAAGTGCCGACTTTACCTGAGGCGCAATCTTGCACACGGCAAAGGTGCCGCACATCTCATACATGCACATGATCAGGCGCTCATTTGAGACCGAGGAAGCCAGGGTCAGTAGGGTAAAGAGCGGGGACGCGACATCGAGGCCAAACTCTGTCTGCCGCACGGAGCCAAACGGCCTCTCCCCGTTCCAAACATGCCTGACAATGCGGCCGCCCTTACGCCCGCAGAGGCCCTGCGCCAACACGTGTAACGGAGTGCCCAGGAAATACTTGACAAGCGGATGCTCACAAAGATGCTCCCTGCGCGGATCGTCCGCAGAATCGGGCAGGTCCGGCATTATTGCCAAGACCTGTGGAGGTATCCGGTGATACCGAAAGGCAGATATGTCGCACAGCATGTCATCCATGAAGGATACGTACCCACTGCGTCGTTTGTGAGCCTGCCCGGACGCCAAACGCGATGGCTCGGCCTGTGAACGGTTAATACTGCTACGCACACGTCGCGAATCTTCCAGGTGGCTTACAATCGGTTTTGGAAGCAAACTGATTGTGAGGTTTCGTATGGTTGATGAGAACTTTGCCTGGGGGCTTACGCAGGAGCTCGTGAAGATTGATAGCTCGGACCCGGGCGCCTACGAAGGCGAGATCGAACACTTCATTAAGAGGCTCATTGAACAGCAGCTGGCGCAGCTTGATAGTCCTGCGCTCGATGCCGTGCAGGTTGCAGAGCTCGAAGTACTCCCCGGGCGCCGCAACCTTATGGTCACCGTGCCGGGTGTGAGCGACGAGGCGCGACTCGTCTGCATCTGCCATATGGATACCGTCACCCTAGGAGATGGCTGGAACGCGGACACGCCGCCACTCGGGGCGACCGTGCGCAACGACAAACTCTATGGCCGCGGCGCCTGCGACATGAAGGGCGGCCTGGCTTGCGCCATTACCGCACTTGTCCACGCACTCGAGCGCGTGGCGGCAGAGGGCGAGCTGCCCCACCGCGGCTTCTCGCTTATTTGCTCGGTTGACGAAGAGGACTTTATGCGCGGCTCCGAGGCGGCCATCGATGCCGGCTGGGTCGGCTCGCGCGAATGGGTGCTGGACACCGAGCCCACCGACGGACAGATTCAGGTGGCGCACAAGGGTCGCACATGGTTCGAGATCGAGATGACCGGCGTCACGGCGCATGCGAGCCAGCCCTGGAAGGGAGCGGATGCCGTCGCCGCCATGGCCGAGGCCGTCTGTGCGCTGCGCCATGCGTTTGCAGCGTTGCCCGCACATGAGGAGCTGGGGGCTTCGACCATCACGTTTGGACAGATCGAGGGCGGCTATCGCCCCTATGTCGTGCCCGACCGCGCCAAGGTCTGGGTCGATATGCGCCTGACGCCGCCGACCGATACGGCCGCCGCGACGCGCATGGTAGAGCAGGCCATCGCCGACGCCGAAGCCGCAGTCCCCGGTTGCCATGGAAGCTATACCGTGACAGGCGACCGCCCCGCCATCGAGCGCGATCCGGTCTCTCCCCTTCTAGCCGCGCTCAAGCGTGCCGCCGATGACGTGACAGGCGCGGACACGACCGTCGGCTTCTTTACCGGCTACACCGACACTGCCGTCATTGCCGGCAAGACGGGTAACCGCAACTGTATGAGCTATGGCCCAGGCTCGCTCGCGCTCGCGCATAAGCCAAACGAGCATGTGCCCCATGCCGATATCGTTCGCTGCCAGCGGGTGCTGATCGCGCTCGCCGACAACACGCTCTGGGGCGCGAATAGCCAAGTTGGGGCATAATAAGCCGCGAACAAACCGACTCGCGCGTTAGGACTGTCCATGAAAGCTCTTCCGTTTCCCTGCATCCGCCCGGCTCAGGACCGTGCGCTCGAGGCGCTGCCTGCGATGGACAGCATTCTGAGTAACAACGAAGCCCTGCGCGGTGCGATTGCCGATGGGCTCATGCTCAAGGATCCGGGTGCGCCATACTACGTGTACGAATGCTCCGGAGAGCCGGGACGCGTAACGGGTGTCGTGGCGATCTGCCCGGTTAACGTGCTGACGGGTAGCGACGAGGCCGCCGCCGAGAGCGTCGACGCACTCGGCGCCGCGCGCGCGATCACCGAGCTCAAGGTGCAGCCGCGCCCCGTGTCGCTCGCCTACGAGGCGTCGCCCGTCATGGATATCATCCTGGGCGCCGCAAAAGAGGGCGCATCGCTCTACGCCGTCACCGATCCCGCAGGCATTACGCATCGCGTATGGGAAGTCAAGCGCGAGGACGCCGTTGCCGCCATCCGAGCCATGCTCGATCAGGCACCGGAGCCGGCACTGGCCGACGACCCCGCCTACGCTGCCGCGCTGGCAGGGGCGGCGCAGCTCCTGGCAGACGAGGCCCGCGCAGCCGGCACCTACACGGGCAAAGAGCCGTTCAACTTTACCGTGGCCGTGCTGTTCCCCGCCGCGCAGGTCAGCGGCGGCGCGCCGCAGGTTCCGACGGGTCTGCTCACTCACCAGATCTCACGGTTCTAACGGGGCCTAAACGCCCAGCACAAAGACTCGTCAGCTCAACAAGCAAGGGGCGGGGATACATGCGCATGCATCCCCGCCCCTTTCGCATCAAACAATTACGCCGGCAAACCGCGCCGCAACGCCAGCGTCATCCACGCCGCGGGCCCGCCGCCGCCACGAGCGGCTCTAGCCCCAGCTCACGCGCGTAATCCTCCTGCGTAAAGACTTCGACCAGTTCAAACGTATCGGTTGCATCGTCAAACGCAAAATGCAGAACCGAGCAGTTGCCCGGCACGCGCTCGCGCTCGTCGGCCGCCGCTCCCCTAGAGTGGTCCAAAAACTCCTTGATGGCCGAGGCATGGCTCACCGCGAGCACGCACGAATGGTCCGGACGTCGCATAAGATCGGTCAACGTCGTCACCATGCGCTCACGTACCTGCATCTGGCCCTCCCCGCCAAACTGACGATAAAAGTCACGCCACGGACGCTCGGGCATCAGCATCACGCGCTCGGCCTCAAAGTCGCCAAAGAACCACTCGCGCAGGCCATCCAGACGCTCGTAGGCAAGGCCCGGCCACAGGCTGGCGATAGTCTGCTCGGTGCGGTGCAGCGTCGAGGTGTAGGCGTGATCGGGCTCAACGCCACGCGCACGCAAGAACATACCGGCACGCGCCGCCTGCTCGCAGCCCAACTGCGTGAGCGGAGAATCGCTCCATCCCTGAATAATGCGTTTAAGGTTGAATATTGTCTGTCCATGACGGACCAGATACAAATCTTTGTTCATAGGGGTCCTTTCGTTCGTTACCAATCAAGGAGCGAAAACGCCCCGTCGCAATAGCCAAAATGAAGCACGGCACCGTTGTCGGGCTGCTCTCCCCCGCCGGTCACGCATCTAAGAAACTCCTGGCAGGCAGAGCCATGAGAGACCGCGAGCACACGATCGTGCTGCGGTCGGGCCATAATACGGGACAGCGCCGCGACCATGCGCGCCCGAAGCTCGCCTTCCGACTCGCCACCAAAAGCCACCGGATAATCGCCCCAGGGCTGCGGCGGCATATCGCGATTTGATGTGCCCTCCAGCGTGCCCAGGCGCCACTCGCGCAAATCATCGACCGGCTCTATGGGAAGATCCTCGCCAACGATCAGCTCGGCCGTGTGGCGCGCCCGACCCAACGGAGACGTATACGCGTGGTCAAAGGAGATGCCGCGCGCCTCAAACGCCGCGCGCGTCGCCAGTGCCTGCTCGCGCCCGCGCTCCGTGAGCGGCGAGTCTTGCCAGCCCTGCAAAATGTTCTGCACGTTAAGCTCGGTCTGCCCATGCCGAACCAAATACAGATCGGACACACGCCCTCCCCTCGCACCACCACAAAGGGGACAGGCACCTTTGTGGTGGTTTGCCGCCGAATCGCGCCGCAACGACGCAACTACACCAGCACGTCGGCAAGCGGACGCTTGGGCACGTGATGCACCTGCGCCTCGTCGCGCCAGTAATTAATAGAACCGTCGGGGTTGGAATCGATCGCGTCGATAACCTGGGTCTCGGCCGGCACGCCAAAAGCCATGATCAGCTTGAGCTCGTACTTGTCGTTATCGAGCCCCATCGCATCGATCGCGCGGGGCGTAAAGGCCTTGAACATGCAAGCCGCCACCTCGGGCGTTGCGCTGCGCGCGGCGAGCATCATCGTCTGAGCCGCGATGCCCGTGTCGACCTCGGTGATAGGCGCGGCGGGCTTGCCGGGAACGGTGCGCTCGGCAAGAATTGCAATGTAGCCGGTCGGACGCTCGCCCTCGACAGGACCCGGCCAGTCCTTGAGCGCCCCGGCCCATGCAAGCTCGTCAAACACGCGAGCGCAGTCCTCGGCACCGCTCACCACATGAACACGCAAGCGCTGAGCATTGGCGCCACAGGGGACCAGGTGCGCCAGCTCTGCCAGCTCGAGCAAAAACTCGCGCGGCACGCGCATGGACTCGTCAAAACGGCGGCATGTGCGGGCGCGACGGACCAGCGCATCAAACGCATCCAGGCCAAGCTTTTCGCAACCCTGCTTTGCCATCGACTCGGCGCTCGACGGCACCGCGGGAACTGCTTCGTTCATAGGGACCCCCAAAAAGCCAATTGTTCTTAGGAAAATCTAACCTAAAACGCAGGCAATAACGAACAGAGCTGCAATGTTCTACACCTGTTGAATAGAAAATCGCAACGTGGGGAACAACGGAAACAAATCGGGGCCTTTGAGTTGCGTTTCGCCCTCCCCGGCCCATACGCCAGCTCCTTTAGGCGATACTGGTTGTAACGATCGCGGCTTACGCCGCACGGAAAGGAGGCCTCATGGGCATCTTTAAGAATGACGACCAGCAATCGAGTCTGTTTGGATTTGACGAGAAAAGCATGGCAGGCAAGGCGATTAAAGCCGTGCGCTGGATCTACGCCGCCACGGGTGTCATCGCGCTCATCGCTGGCATCGCGCTGCTGTTTGCACCCGCTAAGACCCTCGTCTTTTTGACGACCGTACTGGGCTTCTACTTTGTGATCACGGCTGGCGTCAGGCTGTTCACCGCCATTTTTGAGCCGCTGCTGCCCGCCGGCTGGCGCGTCACGAGCATCCTCGCCAACCTGCTCATCATCTTGGGCGGCGTGGTGATCCTGCGCAACCAGGCACTTTCGACCGCGACGCTCAGCACGCTTGTGGTGGTCGTGGCCGGCTTTGGCTGGATTGTCGAGGGCATCATGTCGATTCTGGAGTCCGAGCTTTCTTCCAACCGTGCCCTCGCCATCCTGAGCGGCGCGCTCTCCATCATCGCCGGCGTGTTCGTGTTCATCTATCCGCTGTGGTCGGCAAAGATGCTCGTCATCTTTACCGGCGCTGCACTCCTGGTGTTTGGCGTGACGCTGGTTATTCGCGCTATCCGCTTTGGCAAGCTGGTGCACTAGATGCCGCGAACGCTGTTTATTGATGCCGACGCCTGCCCGGTCACGCGTGAGTCGATCGACTGCGCGCGACGGGCGGGTGTTGCCGTGGTGGTCGCCGGCAACAGCACGCAAAACCTGGAGCGGCACATTCGCCGTGACGACCCGCGCGATGCCGAGCACGCGCGACGTGGCTTTTGGGTCACAACGCTCGACGTGAGCGTGGGCGCCGATAGCGCCGACTTTGCCATTATCGAGCGTCTGCAGGCAGGCGATGTGGTCGTGACACAGGACATTGGCCTGGCGAGCATGGTGCTCGGTCGCGATGCCGCCGCCATCGGCGTGCGCGGGCGCGTGTACGACAAAGCCACCATCGATATGCAGCTGTTTATTCGTCACGAAGAAAAGAAAGTGCGCCGCGCCGGCGGTCGCACCCGTGGACCGGCAGCCTTCACCAGCGAAGACCGCGCCCGCTTTAAGCGCAACCTCACCGACCTGCTGCGCTAACCAAGGTAGATTTTTGGGACATGCCTAAAAATCTACCTTTTTGTTTTGGCGATTGGCGCGCATCCAACGCCGGTCATGGCGGTAGATGTTTGAGGCATGCCCCAGTTTTTACGGAATACCTCAAACATCTACTTAGAGGCCAAAGGCGGAAAGGATAAGGCCCCAGCCCGCGCCGATGACGTACATCATGACCAGGAACACCGCGTTTTCGCGGGCGCTGCGGTTGGTGCGGAACAGCACCAGGTAACCCACGCCGGCAGAAATGAGCGTGCCGGCGAGCATCGGTGCCAGCTGCAGCGCGCCTTCCAGATACAGCTGCGTAATGACCACGCTCGCCGAGCAGTTGGGAATGAGGCCGACAAGCGCCGAACCCAGGACGGCGAGCGTCTCGTTGCCGCGCAGGAACTGCTCGATCGCGGACTCGCCGAAGGTCTCGAGCACGGCGACCAGAATCAGCGTCACCAGGAAAATGAATACCGAAACCTGCACGGTGTGCGAGATCGCGCTGCGGATAATCGACAGGACGGGCGCGCCTTTGTGTGAGTGGGAGTGACCGTGGTGGTGTTCGTGCTCGCCCTCGTGTCCGTGGTCGTGGCCATGTCCGTGGTCACGCTCGTCCTCGTCTTCATCACAACCGCAATGATCGCGCTCGCACAGCTCATGGATGTGGTCGGCGCTCACGCCCGCCTCGGCCACCTCGTCGATGATGTCACCGCCGCTGTGATCGTCATGCGCGCAGTTAACGTGCGCCGGATTGGCGGCGGTTCCCAACACGGTACGGCGGATCGCCGCATGAGCACGGGCGTTGCGACGCAAGCCGCGAATGGCGGCATCCACGATAAAGCCCGTGACCAGCGCGATCAGCGCCTTCGAAGCCAAAAGCATCGCCATGGTCTGCACGGGAACCTGCTCGGCAAGCAGCAGTGGCAGCATCTCGTCGGAGGTCGAGAGAAACACCGCCACCAGGGTGCCCAACGTCACGACGCGACCGGCGTACAGCGTTGCCGCCATCGCCGAAAAGCCACACTGCGGCACCATGCCCAGCAACGAGCCAACCACGGGACCAGCGGCGCCGGCACGCTTGATGGCGCCGTTGACGCGATCGCCCGCCACATGCTCTAACGTCTCGAGGGCCAGATATGTCACCAACAAGAACGGCACCAGCGAGAGCGTGTCCTTGCCGGCGTCGAGCAAAATATCAATCAGCAAATCCATGACGGATGGAACCTTTCGTGTCTTTCGGCAGCATTGTAAAAGTCCTAGCGGTCAACTAGGGTATTGTAGTTGTCCTAGGCGTGATGCCAATAGTTGCCTGTGGTAAACTATCATCTCGCCACATCTCAATGACCCCGAGCCGCACGACGCGGCCCGTCCAAGGAGCAGTATATGAACGTTTCGCAAGCACTCGAATACGAGCGCCAGCCGTTTATCCCCATGTTCATCTATGGCGATCACGCCGCCATGGAATCCGAGCGTCAAAAAGGCGAAGAGGCCCTCAAGGTGCTCGAGACCGAGTACTTTACCGCCGAGGGCGACCCTGGCTTCGACTTTGCCACCGTGCGCGACCTGGCCGACCGCAACCGCGACCTATGCGACCAGATTGGCGAGGCGCGCCTGCGCAACGTGACGCCCGTGACGCTTTCGCGCGGTCTGTCCGTCGCCGATACCTGCGCCGGCATCGGCAAGATGCAAAAGCGCACCGCCGCGTCCGTCATGCGCGAGATCCGCGGCGACCGCGACGCGCTCGGCGTGGCGTACGCCCGCAAGCCCATCCAGGGCACGGTGCTCGGCATCGACATCGAGACCACCGGCCGTGCACCCGAGCGCGGCTACATCATCAACGTGGGCTGGGAGATCATGGAGCTCACCAGCGACGCCGTCCCGCACGACGCCGAGGCACACTATTGCGGCCTGCCCGATATCTACCGCGGCGAAGATGTGCCGCTGTCGAATATCCATCACATCACCTGGGACGACATCGACGGCAAAACGCCCTTCCGCGAGAACAAGGAGCTGCAAAAGCAGCTGCTCAAGCTCATGAAGAAATACCCGTACATGGCGCACAACGCCGCCTTTGAGGACAGCTGGTTCAAGATCCATCTGGACGGCTATGCCGAGGCGCGCCGAGCCGGCAAGATTATCGTCATCGACTCGCGCCAGATCTGCCGCAGCCTGGACGCCGACGTGCGCTCGCTCCCCCGCGAGTCCGCGCCCGCCGCACTCGAGAACTGGGCACGCCGTCGCGGCACCCTCGCGCCCGACGCCAACGAGCAGCACCTGGGCCTCGACGACACCGACCTCATGCTCCGGACGGTGCAGGCCGAGTTCAACCTCAAAAACCTGTTTGCCAAGTAGATTGCCAAGCAGAGGCGCCATTCGCGAGCAACACTTGCCGGACCATAGCGCCCCGCGCAAAAGCGACACGCGGAGGCGCTCCCCTCAAGCGACGCAAAAATGGGCCGATGTCCAAGCGGATATCGGCCCGTTTTTCGCGCCGTACAACATGGCCCTCCAGCCCCCGATGTCTAGCCGCCGCATAACCAAGAACTTCATCTGCGCATGTTCAAGCCAAATTGCACATTTTTGTTGACGCCGTCTTTGCATCAAAACGATGCTGACCAGCATCAGTTGTGGAGGTCTGCGTAGCCAGCGAGCTGCGACAATGCTCCAAATAGCATCTTTCTCCATCATTGGCGTCAAGCGCTTGGACAGCTTTTGTTATGCCGCGACATTTTACCTTGGCGTTCATTGCGAGCCCCGCTGCCTGGTCTGCCATGCTATCTGTATGAGTATCGTGCTTTCACATAACACGGCAAAAGCGGTCTACCAAGCCGCATACTCGGTATCCGCAATTGGCACCGAGCCCTGCAGCCCTGCCAAGATCTACGGGGCGCGCCCCAGCAAGGAGCTGCTCGACTCTGCCGCCGACTGGCTCGCCAGGCACAACGTCGCACTGGATAACGATGCCCCGCTCGATACAACGGTGTTCGAGCGCGCAAACGTGCGCAGCATGACGGGCTGCAAGTGCCACGTATCATCCAAGCGATTCGCGGGCTCGCGCTTTATCAAGCTTGCCGACGACATCTATATTGTCGGCGTCGAACTCTGTGCGCTTCAGGCCGCAACCTATCTTCCCTTTCGAGAACTTGTGGAGTACTACTTCGAACTGTGTGGAGCCTATTCCCTTGGTCACGATGCCTCGACATCCTATACCGAGCGCTTCGCGCTCACCTCGACTTCGAGCCTTAAACATTTCTTTAACTCCCTCATCGACTGCAAGGGCCTCGAACTTGCCCGAAAAGCCATCCAATGCGTGCGGGACGGATGCCGATCGCCGATGGAAACGGCGTTTGTCATGATGCTCACGCTACCCAGGCGCGAGGGCGGTCTTGGCATTAGCGAGATCGAGACCGACTACGAAGTAAAGGTCACAGCTGCTGCAAAGAATCTCACGCGGCGCGAAAAGTTCTATATGGATGCATATCTCAAGCGGTCCCGAACCGACATCGAATACAACGGATTTCAGCACGATGCCGAAGAAGACCGCGCCATTGACGAAGAGCGCAAGAACGCGCTGGCGTCCATGGGCTACGGAATCATTACCGTCAGTCGCTATTCCTTTATGCACGCCAGCGCCTTCGCCAGGATTATGGAGGCAATCCAGCGAAAGGAGGGCATTCGCCCATCGCGCCTGCCCAAAGATTTCGCAATCAAGCAAGAAGAGCTGCGACAATTTGTGCTCAGGAGATTTATCGAGGAAAAGAAGCGTATTGAGGAGCTCCTCCGTCAAGACGCAGCGCAGGGTAATGCACTTGAGCTCGAGCGCGCAGTGCTCGAGGGCATCTCGCTGGACGACCCGACGATCAACGATGTCCCGGCCATCGACGACATGCAAGTCATCGAGCTGGATTGCCCGGAGTTCGCCCAAACAAGCACCTCCACACCCGAAGGCAGGGTGTACGGGGCCAGAACAGAGGCGGACTGACAAGGTGGGTATCCCGGCGACGTGCAAAAACGGGAGTTTTCAGCAGAGCCGAGTATCCGAGGGCGGCCGAATTGCCCCATTTTGCACCGAAGCCGCTGTTTTCGATGTAAGTTAGGCAACAGCTGAGGAATATCTATTGCCATTTGCACTCCAGTAAAGCCCTGTGGCGGCAAACGACGCCGTATCATGCAATAAATAACCCCTCGTCGATGCTGAAAACTCCCGTTTTTGCACGTCGCTAGGATACCCACGTTGGCATCGGCGGCCTTATCAGCACCAACCAATGCCCTTAGCCGCCTCTGGGGCCAATCGACAGCAAAAAATTTCGCAAATTATATTGACATATGAACATGCGCTCATATACTCGGAAGTAAGTTATATGAGCACATGTTCATATGAAAGGATATTGCAATGAGCGAACACGCCGATGAAATAAGGACCGACATCGACACCGCCATCGTGCCCGACATCCCCACCACTTGCTCGCCCGAGGACCTTCCCGACGAGGAGCTGCTGTACGACCTTGCCGACTTGTTCAAGGTTTTCAGCGACACCACGCGTATCAAGATCCTCTACGCTCTCATGGGCCGCGAGCTCTGCGTGGCAGACATCGCCGAAGCGACTGCGACTTCGCAGTCCGCGGTGTCGCACCAGCTGCGCACGCTCAAACAGTCGCACCTGGTTAAATTCCGGCGCGACGGGCGCAACATCCTCTACTCGCTCGCCGACGATCATGTCTACACCATGCTCAACCAAGGCATGAGCCACATCTGCGAATAGCGACCAACCACGGTACCAGCGCGGCCTGCACCCAAGCCGCAAATACAGGGAAAGGAACCCATCATGAAAAAGCAGTTCAAGCTCGACGAGATCGACTGCGCCAACTGCGCGCGTGAGCTTCAGGACGAACTCGCCAAGCTCGAGGGCGTCAAATCCGTTTCGGTCAACTTTATGACTCAGAAGCTGACGCTCGAAGCCGACGACGCTGAGTTCGACGAGGTCCTCGATCGCGTCGTGGAGTTCACCGCCGACGCCGAGCCGGACTGCGAGATCATTCTCTAGCCTGCGCATACGCTGATACGCAAGGCCGCGCTTGCCGCGGCCTTTGCTCGCGAAATTACATGAGCGAGTGTTCATACATTCAAATGGGAGGATACGAGTCATGGCCACCGCCGACCCCAAGAAGAAAAAGAAGAAGCGCAAGAAAAAAGAGTCACTCGAGCATAAACGCAACCGCATCCTGGTAGCGCTGGGTATTTTTGTCGTGGTGTACGCCCTCGATGAGCTCGGCGCCCTCACTATCGCATTTGGAGAGCCCGGCAACATCTACGCCAGCTTTGTGCTGTTCCTCGTGCCGTTTTTGATTGCCGGCTACGACGTGCTCCAAAAGGCATTCAGCAACATCCGCCGCGGCAAGGCGTTCGACGAGAGTTTCCTCATGGCCGTCGCGACCATCGGCGCGTTTGCCACGGTGCTCTTCCCCGATACCGACCCGCACATGGCCGAAGGCGCCGCCGTTATGCTGTTCTACCAGGTCGGCGAGCTGTTCCAGACATACGCCGTGGGCAAGAGCCGCAAATCGATCAGCGCCATGATGGACATCGCGCCCGATTACGCCAACGTTGAGCAGGCTGACGGCACGCTCGAGCAGGTCTTTCCCGATGACATCGCCGTCGGCACCGTCATTGTCATCAAGCCCGGCGAGCGCGTGCCCATCGACGGCGTTATCGTCGAGGGCGTAACCCAGCTCGACACCGCCGCCCTCACCGGCGAGTCGGTCCCCCGTACCGCCAAGACCGGCGACGATATCATCAGCGGCTGCATCAACATGACGGGTCTTATCCGCGTACGCACCACCAAACCCTTTGGCGAGTCCACCGTCGCGCGCGTCCTGGAGCTCGTGGAAAACGCCAGCGAGAAGAAAGCGCGCACCGAAAACTTCATCACACGGTTCGCCCGCGTCTACACGCCCGCCGTCACCGGCGCGGCAGCGGTGCTCGCGCTCGGCGGCGGCCTGGTGACCGGTGCTTGGTCCGATTGGATCCTACGCGGCCTGACCTTCCTCGTCGTCAGCTGTCCGTGCGCACTCGTAATTAGCGTGCCACTGAGCTTCTTTGGCGGCATCGGCGGCGCGTCCAAGCTGGGAGTTCTCATCAAGGGCTCCAACTACCTCGAGGCGCTCGCCGATGTGGATACCGTCGTCTTCGACAAAACCGGCACGCTCACCAACGGCACGTTCTCGGTCGTCGCGGTGCACCCCGAGGGCGGCTATACCGAGCAATCGCTGCTTGAAGTCGCAGCCCTCGCCGAGTCGTTCTCCGACCACCCCATCGCGCAGTCGGTGCGCGCCGCCTTCCAGGGCCAACTCGACCCCAAGCGTGTATGCGACTCCACCAACGACGCGGGCCATGGCGTGACGGCGAACATCGACGGCAAGCACGTCGTCGTCGGCAACGCCAAGATGCTCGCCGCGGTCGGCATCGAAGCGCCCGATTGCGAGGTCGTCGGCACTATCCTCCATGTGCTGGTCGATGACGTCTATGCCGGTCACATCGTAATTGCCGACACCGTCAAGGCCGATGCCGAGCAAACGATTCGCGAGCTGCACGCCGCCGGCGTCAAGCGCACCGTCATGCTCACGGGAGACCGCGAGGAAGTGGCCGCCGCCGTGGCCAATCAGCTGGGAGTCGATGAGTTCCACGCGCAGCTTCTGCCAGGTGACAAGGTCGAGCGCGTCGAGGCATTGCTGGCGACCGAATCGGGCAAGGGCAAGCTCGCCTTTGTGGGCGACGGTATCAACGATGCGCCCGTGCTCACCCGTGCCGATGTGGGCATTGCCATGGGCGCCATGGGCTCCGACGCCGCAATCGAGGCAGCGGACGTTGTGCTGATGGACGACAAGCCGTCCAACATTTCCCGTGCAATCCGCGTGGCTCGCAAGACCATGACGATTGTTCGGCAGAACATCATCTTTGCACTGGGCATTAAGTTGCTGATTCTGGTGCTCGCGGCGCTTGGCATCGCCAACATGTGGCTCGCCGTCTTTGGCGACGTGGGCGTGGCGATCATCGCCATCCTGAACGCCATGCGCGCGATGGGTGTCAAGAACCTGTAGCATGCGTGGCTGTCCGGCCGGGCGACGCGGCACACAACGCGCAAGGGGCGTCCCCAACTGCCGGCAGAAAAGGAACGTCCCCAAGTGCCGAGCCGCAGCTATAGCAGCCCAAAGTGCTTTGCGGCGTTGTAAATTCCGTCGTCGTCCACGGCAGTCGTCACGTAGCTCGCCGCAGCCTTTACCGTGTCTTGCGCGTTGCCCATGGCCACGCTCGTGCCCACGGCGGCAAACATCGACAGGTCGTTCTCGCCATCGCCAAAGGCGATCGCCTCGCTCGCGTCGATGCCCAGGCGCTCCAGCGTCGCCGCCACACCCAGGTCCTTGCCGCCGTTGGCCGGAATAATGTCGCAGAACAGGTCGCACCAGCGCGTGGTGAGCGAATGCGACACGGCGTCGGTCACGATATGCTCGTCGGCAGGATCCACAAAGGCGCAAAACTGGTAAACCGGCGCATCGAAGGCGTGCTCAAACGGCTCCTCGTGGTAGACGATTCCCGCGTTGTTACCGGCCGTCACCACGCGCTCGGACAGGCGGTTCACAAACGAGTTCTCGCCCTGCATGCACAGCGAGTCGTAGCGCCCCTCGGCCACCTGGTCCACAATCACCGCAACGTCCTCCGGGTCAATCGGGCAGCTACGGTAGACGCCCTCGGCATCAAAACAGTGCTGGCCCGAAAGCGTAATGTACGCATCCCAACCAAGATCGAACAGCCAATCCGGCATCTGGTAGGTCGGACGGCCTGTGGCGATCACGCACGCGATCCCCTGCTCGTGAAAGCTGTCGAGCACTTGCTGCGCCGACGCCGGAATCCGGTGCGTCTTAAAGCTCAGTAGCGTGCCGTCGATATCGAAAAATGCGGCTTTGATCATCCTCGTCTACTCCTCGCCCTCGAGCTTCTCGCTCGCCTCGAGCCACGCCATCTCCAGCTCGTCCATAGCGGCGTGAGCCTCGTCGATCTTTGCCTGCTGCTCGCCCAGCGCCGTGTAGTTGGTGGGGTCGACCTGAGCCATCGCGGCCTCGACCTCCTCCACGCGAGCGCGCTGCGTCTCCATCTTGCGCTCGAGCGAGCTCACCTCGCGGCGGAGCTTCTGGCGCTCGGCATTGGAAAGGCCATTGGGCTGACCGCTCGCCTTGGGCTTTTCGGCCGCAGCTGCCGCGGCACCGGTGTCGAACGTGCCGGTCTTGGCGCTCGGCGCACCCACGGGCTCGCCCTCGGCGGTGGCATTGCACAGGCGCAGGTACTGGTCGACGCCGCCGGGCATGTGCGTCAGGTGGCCGTCGAGCAGCGCCCACTGCTGGTCGGTCACGCGCTCCATCAAAAAGCGGTCATGCGTTACCAGAATCAACGTGCCGGGCCAACCATCGAGCAGGTCCTCGACAATCGCCAGCATGTCGGTATCCAGGTCGTTGCCGGGCTCGTCCAGGATGAGCACATTGGGCTCGTCCAGGATCGTCAGCAGCAGCGACAGGCGACGGCGCTGTCCGCCCGAAAGATCGCCGATACGACTCCAGAGCTGCTGCGTCGTAAAGCCCAGACGCTCGCAGAGCTTCTCGGGCGAGGTCTCCTTGCCATCGATAACGTAGTACTTCTTGTAGTTGCTGAGCACCTCGCGGATCGTGTCGCCCATGTAGGGCTCGAGCTCCTCGAGCTGCTGCGACAGCACGCCAAAGCGCACCGTCTGGCCAATCTTCACGCGGCCGCGCAGGGGCGCGATCTTGCCCTGAATCACATCGAGCAGTGTGGACTTGCCGGCGCCGTTCTCGCCCAAAAGACCATAGCGGTCGCCCGCACCAATGAGCCAGGTCACGTCGGAGAGCACCTGCTTGGGCGCGCCGTCGGTATCGGCATAGCCGGCGTCCACGTCGACCACGTCGATAACCTGCTTGCCCAGGCGACTCACCGCCAGGCGCTTGAGCTCCAGCTCGTCGCGCACGGGCGGCACGTCGGCGATGAGCTCGCGAGCGGCCTCCACACGAAACTTGGGCTTGGTGGAGCGCGCCTGTGCGCCGCGGCTCAGCCACGCGAGCTCCTTGCGCGCCATGTTGCGACGGCGCTCCTCGGTAACGGCGGCCATGCGGTCGCGCTCTACGCGCTGAAGGATATACGCGGAGTAGCCGCCCTCGAAGGGGTCGACCTGGCCGTCGTGGACCTCCCACATGCTGGTACAGACCTCGTCCAAGAACCAACGGTCGTGCGTGACCACGAGCATCGCGCCCTGACCGCGCTGCCAGCGGGCCTTTAAGTGACGCGCGAGCCAATTGATGGTGCGCATGTCCAGGTGGTTGGTGGGCTCGTCGAGCATGAGCACGTCGTAGTCGCCGATCAGCAGGCGCGCGAGGTCCACACGACGGCGCTGGCCGCCCGAAAGCTCGCCCACCGTGCCCTCCCAGGGCACATCGCTAATAAGGCCAGCCAGAATCTGGCGCGTACGCGGGCTCGAGGCCCATTCGTACTCGGGCGTGTCGCCGACGACGGCATGATGCACGGTGTCGGTATCGACCAGGTTGTCCTTTTGGCCGAGCAAACCAATCGTCGTGTCGCGGCGATGCGTCACGCGGCCGTCGTCGGGGTCCAGCGTACCGGCGAGCACGCTCAGCAGCGTCGACTTGCCGTCGCCGTTTTTACCGACGATGCCAATGCGGTCACCCTCGTCCACGCCGAGCGTCACGCTATCGAAAATATGCTTGGTGGGAAACTCTAGGCTGACGGAATCGCATCCCAAAAGAATCGCCATATGCCCTGCTCCTTCGTAGAAATTCAACGTTGTCCATGATAGCAGCGAGCCCCACCCCAAACCACCACGAAGGTGCCTGTCCCCTTTGTGGTGGTCGTTTCGGTCGCAGAGCAAAAAGGCGGGCCATCTCCCGCAAGAGATGACCCGCCTCTCCAATCAGTCCCGCGGCAACCATGGCCGCCGCGGGCCTCAAGCATGTCCCGGACTAGGAGAACATGCCGGTGAGGTAATCATTCAGCCGCTTATCCTTGGGCCGTTGGAAAATCTCGTCGGTCTCGTCGTACTCGACCATATCGCCCATGTAGAAAAACGCCGTGCGGTTGGACACGCGCGACGCCTGCTCCATGTTGTGCGTCACGATGACGATGGCGCGATCGGCAACAATCGATGACATCAGGTCCTCGATTGCCAGCGTCGAGATGGGGTCGAGCGCCGAGCAGGGCTCGTCAAACAGAATCACATCGGGATTGAGCGCCAGCGTGCGCGCAATGCACAGGCGTTGCTGCTGGCCGCCCGAAAGCGCGTAGGCGCTCTTGTCGAGCTTGTCCTTGACCTCGTCCCACAGCGCCGCGCCGCGCAGGCTTTCCTCGACCATGCGATCGAGCTCGTCGCGGTCAGTAATGCCGTGGCGTTTGGGCGCAAACGTGATGTTGTCGCGAATGGACTTGCGAAAGGGGTTGGGCTGCTGGAACACCATGCCAATGGAGCGACGCAGCTCGTAGGTGTTCTCGGTCTTGGTGTTCACGTTGCGCCCGCGGTAGTTGATCTCGCCCTCCACGCGGCAGCCGCGAATCTCGCGATTCATAAGGTTGAGGCTGCGCAAAAAGGTCGACTTACCGCAGCCCGAAGGCCCGATGAGCGCCGTGATCTCGCCCTTGTGAAAGTCGAGCGACGTATCGTGCAGCGCATGGTGGTCGCCATAGTACACGTTGACGTCCTTGGTGGAAAGCACGACCTCGTCGCTCACGGCTTTGCCGCTTACGCGCACGCGCTTCTCGCTCTCCCCCACGCTCGACAAAAAGTCCTGGGTCTCGGACGCGGCCGCCTCGGTTGCGGGCGTTGCATTTATCTCGCTCATTCGGCCGTCATCCTCCTTGCCAGTTGCTTGCCCACGATACGGGCGACTACGTTAAACAGCAGCACGCAGATCATCAGCAGTGCCGCGGTGCCCCAAACAATCTGCTGTGCCTCGGGGCTGCCCTCGCCGTAGATCTTATAGATGTGCACGGCGAGCGACTCACCGGGGCGGAACACGTTCCAGGCGCAAGTGGGACTCGACAGGTTAAAGCTCAAGAAGTTCAGACGCACCGGCGAACTCATGCCCGAGGTAAAGAGCAGCGCCGCAGCCTCGCCAAACACGCGGCCGGCCGAAAGCACGATACCGGTCACGATGGCGGGCATGGCCTCGGGGATCAGGATGTGCAGCGTGGCCTCCCAGCGGGTGAGGCCCATGGCCAGGCACGCATCGCGCTGGGCCTGCGGCACGTCCTCGAGCGCCTGCTGAATCACGCGCACCAGGATGGGAATGTTGAACATGGTGAGCGCGACGGCGCCGGAGATGATGGAGTACTTCCAACCCAGCTGCACCGAGAACACCAGAAAGCCGAACATGCCGACGACGATGGAAGGCAGCGAGGACAGCGTCTCGATGGCGGTGGAGGCGATGTCGCGGATGGGGCCGTCCGGCGCGTACTCAACCAGGAAAACCGCGCCGCCCAAGCTGATGGGCACCGAGATACTTAAGGTGATCAGCAGCAGATAGAACGAGTCGAACAGCTGATAGAGCACGCCGCCCTGGGTTCCGTTGGCGCGCGCGGGCTGCGTGAGAAATCCCGGCTGGAACAGCGTCGAGATGCCCTCGAACAGAATATAGGCCACCATGGAGACGACGATGAGCATGACGATGGCGACGATTGCGGTCAGCACGCCCGTGGCGATGCGGTCCTGCTTTTGGACGCGCCTGAGTCTCGCCTCGTCGATATGAATGCGCGTGCTAGCCACGAGCCTTCGCCCCCTTGCGGCCGATAAGGTGGATGATCAGGATAAAGATGAGGCTCATGCCCATCAGCAGCAGACCGAGCGCCCACAGGACGTCGTCTTGGGCCGAGCCCTCGGCATAGACCGCCATAGACGTGGTGAGCGTGGTGGTGATGGTGGAGGCCGGCGACAGCAGCGACGTCGGCATAGCCTCGATGCCGCCGATAACCATGCGCACGGCGAGCGTCTCGCCAAAGGCGCGGGTCATGCCAAGGATGACCGCGGTCATGAGCGACGGCATGGCGGATTTGAGTACCACGTGCCAGATGGTCTGCCAGCGGGTGTAGCCCAGCGCGAGCGAACCCTGACGGTAGCTATCGGGCACAGCACGCAGGCCATCGACCGAAAGGGTGGTCATCGTCGGCAAGATCATGACGGCCAGCACAATGGCGCCGGGCAAGATGCCCAGGCCCGTGCTCACGTGGAAAACGCTCTTCATAAGACCGACGACCACGTGAAAGCCGACCAGGCCAAAGACGACCGAGGGAATGCCGGTCAAAAGCTCAATAAGCGGCTGAAACACCTTGGAGCCAAACTTAGGGCTAATCTCGACCGCAAAGATAGCAGAGCCGATGGCGATGGGCAGCGCGATAAGCGTGGAGAGCACCATGACCGCAAACGAGGTGACGATCAGGGGCAGGGCGCCGGTATAGGGCAGGCCGTTTTCGGCCGTGTTGGCCAGGTCCCACTTGGTGCCGGTAAAGAACTCGACGACCGAAACGCCGTCCTTGAGAAAAGCCGAGAGGCCCTTTTGGGCGACCATAAAGATGAGCGCGGCAACGACAAGCGTCACGAGCGCTACGCACGCGCCCGTGACGCCCAGGCCCACGTTCTCAAGGTCGCGCTTTGGCAGCTGTTTTGCCATTGCAAACCTTTCCGGGGCGATTACTTATTTAGCGGAGACCTTGCCGCTGGCGTCCTTGACGACCTTCATGGCAGAGACAGGGATAAAGCCCTGTTCCTCGACAAGTTTGCCCTGGACGTCGTCGGAAAGCATGAACTCCAGGAAGGCCTTGGTGGCATCGTCGGCGTCCTTTGCGCAGTACATGTGCTCGGTCGCCCAGATCTTAAAGGAGTCGTCAGTGACGTTTGCGCTCTTGGGCTCCACGCCCTCGACCTTGATAGCGTTGAACTTGGAGTCGTCGAAGTGCGAGAAGTCGAGGTAGGAGATGGCGTTGTCGGTGCTGGCCATCTGAGTCTGGACGTCGCCGGACTTGTCGAGCTCGGCGTCGCCCTTAAAGTCGACGGCCTCGTCACCAAAGACGGCGGCCTCGAAGGTGGCGCGGGTGCCGGAGCCGGCCTTTCGGTTGAGGACGACGATGGTGGCGTCGTCGCCGCCGACCTCCTTCCAGTTGGTGATCTGGCCGGAGAAGATGCCCTTGAGCTGCTCGAGGGACAAGTCGTCGACCTTCACGTTCTTGGAGACGACGGGGCCCATGCCCACGACGGCGACCTCGTGGTCGACGAGGTTCTTGACCTGGTCGGCCTCGAGCTTGGTCTCGGCGAAGACGTCGGAGTTACCGATGGTAACGGTACCGGCGGCAACGGCGGTCAGGCCCTTGCCCGAACCGTTGCCCGAGCCAGAGACGGAGACGTCCGGGTTGGCGTCCATGAACTTCTCGGCAGCGGCCTCGACGAGAGCTTGGAACGAGGAGGCGCCGTCGTAGGTCACCTCGCCGGAGACGGACTCGGCAGCGGCGCTGCCCTTGTCGGCGGCGTTGGAAGCGCCTGCGCCGCCGCAACCAACGAGGCCGAGGCCCACGAAGCTGGCAAGACCACCAGCGAGGCCGAGGAACTGACGACGAGAATAAGCCTGATCGAGCATGATCTTCCTTTCATACATGCGACTCGCGGGCACCCTGCCCGCTTTGCTGTTTGGAAAGATACGGCCTCGATCGGGCGGTGCCCGCGCCAACTGCGGATTCTTACGGGCATTTGATAGACCCTTACCGCGAGCGCGACTCGGCTTTACAGACGAATAACAAACCCGCCCCCAAGCATGGCCTGCCTTTTACACCAATAAAAACAAAGTTGCGGTGAAATAGTTCCTGCTTGGCCATCAAATGGCCCATTCTAGGAACTATTCCATCGCAACTTAGATTAGGAAACCGCGTAACCTTAAAGCTCTAATTCATTCAAACGGAGGATCGCAACAATATAGATCTTGAGCGCCTGCTTGAGCTGTTCCTCGTTGGCGCACTCGTTGGGGCCGTGCATCTGGCCGCCCCATGCGGGCAGCTCCAGGCCGGTTTCCTCGGGGCCAAACGACACGGCGCGGGCAAAGTTGCGCGCGTACGTGCCGCCGCCCATGGCAAAGGGCTCGGCATGCTTGCCCGTAAACTCGTTATAGGTATCAATAAGCGCCTTCACGGCCGGATCGTCGGCGGACACCGAGAACGGCACCTTTGCACGACCCACACGGCACGTCACGCCAAAGCGGCCCACGAGCGGCTCGAGCTGCTCGCAGATGGTATCGGCGCTCGTGCTGTCGGGGAAACGTACGTCGATGACCTGCTCAATATGGCCATCCATCACACGGATAACACCGGGGTTGCACGTGAGCGGGCCAAACGCCGGGCTCGTCGCGTCGATACCCAGGCCGCGGCCATAGGCATCCGCATGTACAAAGGTCAGAAACTTGACAAACTCGTGCTCGACGGGCGTCAGCAGACGCTCGTCGCGTGCACCAAACGCGTCCTCGGCCTCGCGCAGATACGCCACGATGAGGCCGACGGCATTGATCGTTCCCTCGGGCATCGAAGCGTGACCGCCAATACCGTGGGCGAAAATCTGCGCATGCCCGTTATCGAGCGCCGTGATCTCCAGGCGGTCGGCGTTCTCAACGGGCGCCGGCAGCTCATCGGCGGCAATCGCGAGCTCGCAGATAGACTGCGACGGAATGGCGTTGCTCGCCTCGGCACCGCTCCACGATACGATGCGCCCGCCGTCGATCTTGGAGCTCACAAACGTCGCCCCAAACTGGCCCTTCTCGGCATTGCAGACCGGGAACTCGGCATCGGGCGTAAACAAAAAGTCGGGATCTGCGTGGTTCTCCAGATAATGGTGAACGTCGGACATGCCCACTTCCTCATCGCAGCCCAGCAGCGCGCGGAAGGTATAGCGCGGCACAATGCCGTGCTTGATCAGGTAGGCACCGGCGTAGAGCGACAACACGGCCGGGCCTTTGTCGTCGATCACGCCACGACCGAGCAGCCAGCCCTCGCGGCGCTCCATCGCAAACGGGTCGGTGTTCCAACCGGGACCGGCGGGCACCACATCCACATGGCAGATGGTCGCAAGCTGCTTATCGCCGCGGCCGGGAATGTCGGCGATGCCCACATAGCCCTCGTCGTCGCTCGTCTGGTAGCCGAGCTTTTGCGCAATGCCGAGCGCACAATCGAGCGCATCACGGACCGGGCGGCCAAACGGCGCACCGGGCTCCGCATGGGCAGCAACGGCCACGGACGGATAGCTCACCAGCTGCTCGATATCGGCAACGACATCTTCCCAGATCTCGTCGACATACTCGGTAACGCTCTGTTCCACCTGATTCATGGACGACCTCCTTACCAATGAGCGACGGCCACACCCGCCCCTCGCATAACGTCATTAGATGGCGAAAAGTTTAGCAAGCTCGGCCACCGAGTGCACCACTGCATCGGCGCCCGCCGCCTCGTGCTCGCCCGGCACCGCCGCGCCCGAATAGATGCCAATGCACGGCACGCCCATTGCGTGCGCGCCCTCCACATCGTTAAAGCGGTCGCCGATCATCACGGCATCGTCCGCCGTCGCGCCGAGCGCCGCCAGGGCATCGCGAACCGAATCGGCCTTGGTCTCGCGCCCCTGCGGCGGATTCATACCGACCACCGCCTCAAACTGCGAAAGCCCCAGCTCGCCCACCATGTCGATGCACTTTGCCTCCATGCGCGACGTCGCCACGGCCAAGTGATGCCCCTGGGCGGCCAAGCCATCGAGCAGTTCGGGAATTCCATCGAACACGGGGTACTCTTCCGGTCCCAGCTCATCAAAAAAGGCACGGTACTCGTCGGCCACCACAAGCGACTCCTCGCGCGAGAAGCCGTAAAAGTCGTGGAAGCTCTTCCACAACGGAGGCCCGATCATGCGGCGCAGGTCACCCATCTGCGCCTCAGAAAACCCGCGCGCAGCCAGCGTTTTACGCGTCGAGGTCATCACCGCCCGGCCCGTATCGGCCACCGTGCCGTCAAAATCAAACAGCACGACCGACCGCTTGCATATCTCCAGAGCCTCCATCGACATCCCTCTTCCCCAGTTGACGATTTCCACACCGACACTTCAAACTGTTGACTATTCAACAATTGAACCTAGTAATGTGGAACGACTCTACTATACTTGTCGCACTTTGCTCTCAGAAGGCGGCGCCGTCACGCCCCAACGAAAGGTGCAATTATGTCTTTTGCCATCATAACCGACTCCACGTCGGGCATCTCCCCCGCCCGCGCCCAAGAGCTCGGCATTTACGTGATTCCGCTTCATGTGATTATCGAAGGCGAAGACCTGCTCGACCAGGTGCAGGCCAGCTCACGCAGATGCTCAATATTCGCCTGGCCGTTTCGCCGGAGTGGAAATCGGGCGAGATCAAGGCGATCAAAAAGGGTCGTGGCGCCAAGCGCATCGTCGCCAACCAATCCCTATTCCACCGCAACTTGGAAGCAGTTCATTTGGGACGGGGCCAAAAAGACTGATATCAAACGTTTCAGACCAGTCTTTTTAGCCCCGTCCCATTTTACCTACCCTACATCAGCCCGCTCAGGACAATATCGACGGCCTCGTTGAGGTCATCGGTGATGTGGACGAGGTCTGGATCGAGTGGGCTGATCATGCCGGCATCCATCACCGGGCCGTTGAGCCAGTCGAACAGGCCCTGCCAGTATTCGCTGCCCACCAAAACAAGCGGCATGCGCTTGACCTTGTGCGTCTGCACCAGCGTGAGCACCTCAAACATCTCGTCGAGCGTACCAAAACCACCGGGAAACACGATGGCGCCCGAGCTGTATTTGACAAACATGGTCTTGCGCACAAAGAAGTAACGGAAGTCCATGCCGAGGTTCACGTATTTGTTGAGCCCATGCTCGTGCGGAAGCTCAATACCCAAGCCGACCGACTTGCCGTTGGCGCTCGCCGCTCCCCTGTTGGCCGCCTCCATAATGCCAGGACCACCGCCGGTGATAACCGCCACGCCGCGCTGCGCGATCTTGCGGCCGACCGTGCGCGCCGCCTTGTAGAGCGGATCGGTCTTGGGCGTGCGGGCACTGCCGAAGATGGTCACCGCGGGCCCGAGCTCGGCAAGCGCGCCGAAGCCATCGACAAACTCGGCCTGAATGCGCAGCACACGCCACGGGTCGGCGTGCAACCAGCCAGTCGAGTCCTCGGGCGCCAGCAGGTTGGCGTAGGTGTTGTCCTTAGGAATCATAGGGCCGCGCATAACCACGGGGCCGCGTCGGTACGTCTCGTTGTAGGCCGGCTCGCCCTCGACGTTCTCATTCTTAATCATGGGGGATACTCCTATCGAAAATAGAAACGGGCGGGGTCGACGCCATGCGTCAAACACCCGCCCGAACATCAACCATTCGGTATGGTACCCACGTTTTATTATGTAATGGCTTAGTGTTATTGAAGACTTATTTACTCACTGTAATCATGTTAGCACACCGACCAAGGGTTTCTATGAGTCCTTATTTGTTTGTCCGTGCTAGATATTTGACGGTGACTTTGATGGGACTTTCATCTTGGTGTCGAACTCCACGACTCTGTCATCACCTTTAAGCCACTTGCAACCACAGGATAACAATAGTCGCTGTCATCACGAGCAAACCGCTTGCGTCCACCCTTTGGCAATAGTCGCTGTCGTCACGAGCAAGCCGCTTGCGACTACCCACGCGGAGTTAAACAATAATTGCAAACTGAAGCTGCAAATCCACCCGACAAGGCTCTTTTATAAAACCCATTGTTTAGACGACCAGCAATCTCATCAGGCTCTCACCTTGAATAGTTTCCCAGCCAATCTGCGTGACTGCCTCCGACAGCTGTCTATCATGCGTAACCAACAGTAACGCGCCAGAGAAACCGCTCAGCATCTCCTGCAGCGCCTCAATAGAACCCACATCAAGATGATTCGTCGGCTCGTCGAGTACGAGGAGGTTGGGATTCGTAACAAGCTGTTCAGCAAGCATGAGTTTGCGGAGTTCGCCAGGACTCAAATCGTCGCCATCGAGCAGTTTGTCAGGGTCGGAGTTCAACCGCGCCACGATGGAGAGGATGCGACCTTTCGTCTCCTGGTCCTGGTCTCGGAGATGCCTCAGTGCTCGCTCGCGTTCCTCTGGCCCGACGTCCTGGGGAACGTACGCAACTTTGACATTATCAGGAACAGATTCGATGACGCTTCGTACCACCAGGCTCTTTCCCGTTCCGTTCGCACCGGTCAACACCACGTGATCCGTTGGCGAGATCCAGAGCTCCGGCACATCTATCGAGAACTCGCCAGCAGACAGTCGCGATGCCTCCAAGTGCGCCACGCAACTTGAGCGCGCAGCGACGCCGAACTCGCCGATACGATGGTCGTATCTTTTCGAGACGGTTTTCTCAGAAAGCTCTGCCTCGGCCTTTGCGAGCCGCCCGCTCATTTTGGACGAGAGCTTCCCTGCAACGCCGTCCTTTCCAGAGACTATGGCGCGTCCGATCTTCTCCCGAGCGTCGCTGTCTTTTTTGCTCAAGCCGCGCTTGCTTCGCTTGCCCTTCTGACGTGCCGCCTCTTCGCTCCTGCGCTGGGCTTCTGCCTTCAGGCGCTTAGCTTCACGAGAGGCTTGCTCGCGATCCCTCATCGCAGAGGCGCGTTCGCTCGCCGCCTGGTCGCTTGCCTTCGAGTACCCGCCGGGGCGCATGGTCCAACGCGCGCCCTCGCACATGAGGCTCTGGCCCACAAGGCCGTCGAGCAGATCCCTATCGTGCGAGATGAGGATGCCGATGCCGCCGAACGAAGCCAGCGCCTCCTTCACGATGTCGCGCGTGGCGGCATCGAGGTCGTTGGTCGGCTCGTCCATGATGAGGACATCCGGTTGTGCATAGAGGGCGCATGCGATCTGGATCCGCTTCTGCTGACCGCCCGAGAGCGTGTCGTAGCGCCAGAACCAGTCGTCTTCGATGCGGAGCAGCGCCCTTGCCCGTTGCGCCTCCTTGCCCCAATCCGATGCGAGATCAAAGAGCTTGTCTGGCTCTTGGGTCGAGTCTTGCTCGCAATACGACGCGAACAGATTCGGGCTCACCGTCCCGGAATCGGGTGTAATAACGCGGGCGGCGATACGGGCGAGCGTGCTCTTCCCGCATCCGTTGTCGCCGATGATGCCCGTCCATCCCGTCGGGAACGTGGCGCTGACGTCTTCGATGGCTGGCGATGCCGTACCGGGGTAGGTATAGCTGATGTGAGTGAGATTCAGTTGCATGGCGAGCTCCTTTGAGAGGAGGTCGCGCAGGGGCCAGGCACGCGATGTATGGATTCGGAACGAGAAGGCACTGAAGCGATGCGGCACCCTGAAGCGCGACCGGATGTACAGAATGGTCGTATGGGGTACCCGAAACGGGCATCGCTAGTTCTTCATCTAACCTGACCTAACTCGAAGCGGCGCTTGCCAAAGGCCCCGCTGGATGATTGATATCTAGGATTATAGCATGGTGATTTCCCTTGGCTCGTCGCTTCACCCAAGTGCTGATTGGTGCTGAGAGCGGAGAGACTGCGTGGCACTGCTCCCTCTAGCTGGCGCCTGATGCTGGAAAGCATCACACAGAAACGCCTGCCCTTCCCGCAACCCGCCAGAGCATGGCCGAAGGCGGCGGTTGGCACTGCAGCCCCCTCCCGTGTTATCTTTATTGAAGATAATTAAGAAGGTGGTGCACGATGTGCAGAACATACCCGGGAACGGAAACGAAACACAGAACCAACTCATAACAGCGACGCAGCAGCCCTCGAGTCCCGTGGCCCTGAGCGCAGACGTCGAGATGCTGCTCGAGCGCTTTTTAGTCGAGGCCGAGCTGGCCGAGACCACGAAGGAGACCTACCGCAGGACCCTGAGGGGCTTCTTCGCGTGGAAGGAGGAGCGAGGGATCACAGACCTCGCCAGGGGAGACATCCTCGCCTACAAGCAGGACATGCTGGCGAGGGTGCGGCCCTCGACGGCGAGCACCTACCTCACCGCGGTCAAGAGCCTGTTCAAATGGCTCGAGTCCGTGAGAGCCTACCCGAACGTGGCCGCGGACATAAAGACGGTCAAGCTAGTGGGCAACATCCACCGCAAGGACGCGCTGACGCCGGCGCAGGCCAAGCGTGTGCTCCAGGTGCTGAAGGGCGACACGCTGCAGGCCAAGCGCGACTTCGCGCTGGTGAACCTGCTCATCAGAGTCGGCTTACGCTCGGTGGAGGTCACGCGAGGCCGTCTGGGTGATTTGCGCAACAGGGGCGATCAGACGATTCTGCTCGTCCAGGGCAAGGGCAGGGTCGAGAAGGACGCGCTCGTGGTGCTGACCGATGCGACTCTAGGACCCATTTACGACTACCTGGCAGCGCGCAGGTGCGAGGGGCGCGAGGTCGTCGGGGAGGACTCGCCGCTGTTCGCCAGCCTCTCCAACAAAACATATGGGAAGCCGCTGTCCACGCGCAGCATACGGCAGATTGCGAAGGAGGCCCTGCGCGCGGCGGGGCTCGACAGACACTATGACCCAATCCGAGGGCACTAAAAAGATAGGAGCCCCCGCTCGTGACCGCGGGTCGGGGCTGCGACAATGATGTTGAAGTGCCATAGGCGCAGCCGCGCCGCAACGAGGTTGGGAGGCTCCCATGCCAAAGTATTCTACCGCGTTCGGGATGGACGTCCACCTGAGGTCGACCACCGTCTGCGCCCTCGACGCGGACACCGGCGAGGCCGTGACGAGGAGGTTCCCCGGCAACCCCTGGGGCGAGATCGCCGGGTGGATGGATGGGTTCCCCGGGCCGTCGCTCGCGGCCTACGAGAGCGGCTACCTCGGCTTCGCCCCGCAAAGGGAGCTCGCCGGGCTCGGCGTCGAGTGCGTCGTCGCCGCGGTCTCGAAGATCCCCAGGTCGGCCGCCGACTCGGCCTCCAAGAACGACAGGAACGACGCCGCCAGGATGGCCAAGGCGATACTCGCCCACGACATCTCCCCCGTATGGGTCCCCTCCCCCGAGGTCGAAGGCATCAGGGACCTCGCCGGCGCCTACGACGGGGCGACCGCGCGCCTGGCGACCGCCAAGCAGCGGCTGCTCGCCTTCCTC